>WFYK01000090.1 GCA_015490105.1 Aquificaceae bacterium
ACATACTCTTGGTAGATGAAAAGGGAAGGTCAAGGGACGGGAGAAGGCCTTCCGCTGAGACCTTACTTCACCTGACCGTATACGAACTTTTTCCCGAAGCCAACGCGGTGGTTCACACCCACTCACCCAACGCCACCCTCATCTCCCGCATCGTGAAGGGTCCTCTATTTTTGGAAGATTATGAACTCCTTAAAGCCTTTCCAACTGTAGATACCCACGAAGAGCGTATAGAGGTTCCTGTCCTCGAAAACGATCAAAACATGGAAAGGCTCTCCTCCAAGCTAAGGGATTACCTCAAAGGTAAGGATAAAGTTTTCGGCTTTCTAATAAGGTCTCACGGTCTTTACACTTGGGGAGAAACGATGGAGGATGCCCTTAACCACGCGGAGGCCTTCGAGTTCTTATTTGAGTGCGAACTAAAACTTATGGCGGTCGGAAGAAGGTGAAAAAGGAAGAAGCTCTAAAAGCTATAGATATTCTCAGGCAACACTATAAGAGGTGGGATGCACCCGTTGTAACGCTCGTTGCCCAGCACACGGGAGACCCCTTTAAAACCCTCATTTGCGCTCTTATATCTACAAGAACCAAAGACGAAGTCACCGCCAAGGTTTGTGAAAAACTTCTCAAAAGGGTCCAAAGCCCTCAAGATTTGCTAAACATCCCTTTAAAGGAACTCGAAGATCTCCTCTATCCTGTAGGTTTTTACAAAACGAAGGCAAGGCACTTAAAGGAACTCGCAAAGGACCTTTTAGATCGCTTTCAAGGAGAGGTTCCTAAGGATTTGAAGGATTTACTCTCACTCAAAGGCGTAGGGAGGAAGGTAGCCAACTTGGTCCTGGCGGACGGATACGGGATCCCAGCCATATGCGTAGATACACACGTTCACAGGATTACAAACAGGTGGGGCCTAATAAAGACCAAAACACCTTATGAAACGGAAAGGGCTCTAATGGAGATCCTTCCGAAGGATCTTTGGTCAGAAATAAACAGGCTCCTCGTTGCCTTCGGTCAGAGAATATGCACGCCTGTGAACCCTAAATGTTATGAATGCCCTATATCTCAATACTGCGAGGCGCTAAGATGGAAGGGTTAAAGATACTAAAAGCTGAAGAGATGGCCCTGAGAGACAAAAAAGCTATAGAGGAGATAGGTATACCTTCCTTAGCTCTAATGGAAAATGCAAGCTCCGCGGTAGCAAGCTACATAGAAAAAAACTATCCTAAAGAGATCAAGGTTTTGATAGTGGCGGGGAAGGGAAACAACGGAGGAGATGGCATAGCGGTCGGAAGAAGGTTGCACTTGAAAGGCTACAGGGTTGACCTGTTCTTACCCTTGGGAGAGCCGAAAGGAGACGCCTTCATTCAGCTCAAGGTAGCTAAAAACTTAAGTATCCCTATCTTTGAAAAGGAACCTAACTATCTTGACTACGACCTGATAGTGGACGCTATCTTCGGCACCGGCTTTAAACCTCCCGTTAAAGGGAAAGTAAAAGAGGTTATAGAAGCAATAAACAACTCTTCCGCGGATGTCATCTCCGTTGACATACCTTCGGGTCTTTGGGCGGACTCAGGAGAGGTTTTCGAGCCTTCAGTAATAGCTAAAGCTACCGTCACTTTCCAGTTCCCCAAAATCTGTCATCTACTTCACCCTTCCGCTTTAAGGTGCGGTGAGGTAGTAGTCGCGGACATATCCATACCGGATCTGTCCGAAGATCCCAAACGTTACGTTCTATCAAAGGATCACTTTTGCCTTCCATTAAGAAGGCCGGACACTTACAAAACCCGTGAGGGCCACATACTTATAGTAGGCGGGAGCACGGGAAAAACAGGAGCGGTTATCCTCTCCGCCATGGCCTCAACCCGTGCGGGAGCCGGACTCGTTACGGTAGGGATCCCGGAAGACCTAAACCCTATCTTCGAAAGCACGCTCGTAGAGGAAATGAGCTGGCCTCTTCCCGCGGGAGATAGACTTTCTTACTTTGCGGTGGAGGAAATCCTCAAAAATCAAGATCGCTTCCACGCGCTGGTTTTAGGTATGGGGATGGGAAGGTATGAAGAAGGTCAAGATATAGTTAGGGATCTGATCTTGGGCTGGGAGAAGAAGATCCTCTTGGACGCGGACGCAATTAACAACCTTGCGGACTTGGGAGATCTCAGTATTTTAAGGGACAGAAGCATTCCCGCAGTTTTAACTCCTCACGTAGGAGAATTCTCCAGACTAACGGGTCTCGAAACCGATTTCATAAGACATCATCTAACGGACGTTGCTCAAGATTTTGCTACGAAGTGGAACTGCTATTTGGTTTTAAAGTCTTCGAGAACCGCGGTTGCGACACCCGAAGGAGAGGTATTCCTTTCTTTGAGGGGAAC
>WFYK01000091.1 GCA_015490105.1 Aquificaceae bacterium
GGATCCGCGTAGATGATCCCTTCTACCTTGCCGTCACCGAGGATCTCCTGAAGCCCACCTTGAACAAAGGGTATATGGAGGTCCTTAGCTCTCCTTTCGAGTTTCGTGTGGATCTCTTTACCGGTGAAGTCCTTTACCTTTAAAACTCGTCTTCTCGAATGACCTCCCTCTGTAGTCGTTAAGAATTTACCATCCTCCTTGTCGAAGTTCACTCCCCACCTTTCGAGGTCCGCTATCCTCAGTGGTCCTTCGCTTACGAGCACCCACAGGGCCTCTTCGTCGTTGAGAAGCCTCCCCGCCCTCAAGGTATCTAAAAAGTGCTGTTTTGGGCTGTCGTTCTCCAAAACCGCGGAAGCTATACCCCCTTGAGAGTAAGGGGTGTTTCCTACACCGCGTGTGAGAATTACCGGATTAAGACCGATCTCCTTCAAAACTATAGCGGTCGTGAGTCCTGCCACTCCGCTCCCGCAGACAACAATTTGAGCTTTTTCTTCGGGAAGTTTTAGGGTGTCAAAGTTGAGAATGTAACGCATTAGCTACCCTTAGGATCGTATCCGCGAGTCTGTCAGGATCGTGTCTTACGAAGTCTCCTCCTTCTCCTATGAGGTCCTCAGCGAAGACTTCAACCCCCTCTTTTGCTAAATTCGCAACGTCTGGAACTACCGGCTCTTGACCCTGAGATAGATATTTTTTTAGAAGATCGCTCGGTGGCATCTGGGTGTTTACTACGACCGCATCTACCCTGTCTATCTCCGAAAACTTAAGAAAGGTATTGAGATGATCCGAAGCACTGAAGCGATCCGTCTCACCGGGCTGGGTCATGGCGTTCACTACGAAGATCTTGAGAGCGGAGCTGTTTCTGACCGACTCTCTGATGTCTTTTATTAGCAGGTTGGGGAGCACGCTGGTGAAAAGACTCCCGGGCCCGAAGACTATCACATCCGCACTTTGAATTTGAGCTATAGCTTCTATGGGTGCTTTTGTATTTTCAGGCTCTATCCAAATCTCTTCTATCCTCGCATTGGTTTTTTTTCCGTATTCGGTGATCTCTTCCTCACCGGTTATCTCGGCACCGTCGCTGAAGCGGGCTTTAAGGTGCACATCTTCCACGCTTGAGGGGATGATCTCTCCCTTGGTTCTCAAAATCTGTGATGTCAGCTTCACCGCTTCTAAAAAGCTTCCTGTTATGTCGGTTAGCGCCGTCAAGAAGAGGTTGCCAAAGGCGTGTCCTTCAAGACCCTCTCCTTTGAACCTATATTGGAAGAGCTCCTGCATTATCCCCTCACTTTCCGAGAGGGCAACTATGCAGTTTCTTACGTCCCCCGGTGCAGGTATGTGGTATATCTTCCTTAGCCTTCCGGTGCTACCTCCACTGTCCGCAACGGTCACGATGGCACTTAGATGCTCTATCTTCTCCCCAACTTCCTTTTTCAATCCCCTCAAAAGGGTAGATAACCCTGTTCCTCCTCCTATGGCTACAACCTTCATGCCACTTTACCTACCGTGAGCGTTCCACAGCCACCTATTTTATCCTTTCTAAACCTCGTAGAAAGGGTAACCCGTATGCCTTTCCCTTTCAAGAACAGGAAAGCCCTCTCGTATTCTTCCTCCGAAGGTGGTTCGAAGGGGCCAACCTTGTTGTAGTAAAGTAGCGTAACCCCTACATCAAGATCCAACGCAAGTCTTGAAAGAGCTTCAAGATCCCTATCCGAGTCGTTTACACCCTTGAGTATCAGATAGGCCAAGCTTACCTTCTTGCGTTTTCTTTTGGAAAGACGCGGAAGTTCTTCTTTTAAGAATTTAACTAACTTTTCTAAAGGCCCGCTAAAAGGCATCAAGTGTTTCCTCGTATCCGGATTCAAGGAATGTATAGACACGCTAACGCCGTTGTGGGGAAGGTGAAGGAGTTCCCTTAAGTTTTCAAGGGGGAACCCGGTAGTGTAGAAGGAAGCTTTTATTCCCATTTCCCGAAGTTTGAGAAAAGATCCTTTTACTTCTCTCCAGTTGGCAAGGGGATCCCCTATGCCAGCGAAAGCTACCCTACTCACGGGCAGGATCTTCTTTACACTCTCTACCTGTGAGAGTATCTCCTCCTCTGAGAGGTTCCTTAAAAGCCCTTCTTTTCCTGAAGCACAAAAAAGGCACCTGACGGGACAGCCGACTTGAGTGGAAACGCAGAGGGTGTCCCCCCTGTAGTGAACCGCTTCAACCGAATATCCATCCTCGGTTCTAAAAACAAATAGTCTGTTTAGGTCACTTTCAATTACTTGAGCTAACTTCATGGATCTCCTGAAGCCTCCTACAACATCCACCGCAGGCGTTACAGTGTTCGAGTGCCTTCTCGTATCCGTCGGGAAGGAGATGTTCCAAGGGAAGTTCTATCTTCCTCTCTTCCTGCTGAAGTATCACCAAGTTTCTTATGGGATCTACCGCCAGCAGGGTAAATTCTTTCCCATCCATACATATGGATGTCCCTACCTCGGGAAAGAGTGCCTTTATGAGGTAGTTTTGTTTCTCAAAGGCCATACAGCAGACGAGCCTACCGCAGGGTCCCGTAAACTTCGAAGGCGATAGGGGTAGATTCTGTTCCTCTATGTCTTTCAACGATATAGAGTCAAACTTTTCTATAAATCTCATACAGCATGGGATCTCACCGCAGAGCCCGATCCAGCCGAGGATCTGAACCGCATCCCTTACCCCCACTTGGCGCATCTCTATCCTTCTCTTGAATATGCGGGCAAGATCCCTAACGAGCTTCCTAAAGTCCACCCTCTCTTCCGCGGTGTAGTAAAAGAAGATCTTCTTTGCGTTCAAAGGGACGTAAGCCTTTAAAAGGTGCATGTTGAGGTTGTGAGCCTTTATCCTCTCTTTGCATATCTCAAAAGCCCTTTTGCTTTCCTTTTCGTTCTCGGAAAAACGTTCATAGTCCTTGGGTGTCGCTTTCCTTACGAACTTAAAGCGAAGGGGTGTGTCTTGAGCTTCCTTGGAAGGTCCGAGAACCCTGACTAAATCTTCCCCTTTTTCCTCACTTTCTATAACAACCAGCTCGCCCTTTTTAAGATCCTCATCGCAGTCTTCCAAAACCCCTATCTTGTTGGTATCCAGACTCCTAACCTTTATGTAATTTCCCATAGCTTTTACCTCCGTCAAGCTCGCTAAAGATCAATTTACTCTCTTATTAGGTGTTTCACAGCGGAAAATATCTCAAGGGTTGCCTTAGATCGGTTGAGCGTGTAAAAGTGTAGGCCTGGGGATCCGTTGAGTATAAGATCCTCACACTGCTTTATAGCAAACTCCACACCTATCTTGGTAACCTCCTTAGGGTTGTCTTCGACCTTTTCAAGCTTTTCCACTAAACTTTGAGGTATCGTAGCTCCGCACATACTGGCAAACTTCTTTATCTGCTTGAAGTTGGTAATGGGCATTATACCCGGAATTATAGGGATGTTAATGTTTGCTTTTTGGCAAAGATCCAAAAACTCGTAGTAGTAGCGGTTATCAAAGAACATCTGCGTTATAGAAAAGTCCGCACCCGCCTCCACCTTTTCTTTAAAGAAACGTATTTCCCACTCCATGTTGGGAGACTCAGGGTGCCCTTCCGGGTAGCTTGCAACACACACGCAAAAGTAGTTCCCGAAGTGATTTCTTATGAGCCGGACAAGCTCAACCGCGTAAGAGCAAGCACCGTCGGGAGGTCTCCAGTCCGGTTTGTCCCTGGGAACATCTCCTCTCAGAGCGAGGATGTTGTCTATGCCAATACGTTTGTAATCTTCAAGTATATCTATGAGCTCTTCCTTCGGGTGGGCTATACAGGTAAGGTGTGCCATAACGTTGAGCCCTACTTCTTCGTGAATTCTCTTTACCACATCCCTCGTTCTGTCCCGCGTAGATCCTCCAGCACCGTAGGTAACTGAAACAAAGGTAGGCTTTAAGTTTTTGAGCTCACTTATAGTTTCAAATAGCTGGACAACCCCCTCTTGGGTCTTGGGAGGGAAAAATTCAAAAGAGACGCTGAAGGTTCCTTTCTTTAAAATCTCGGATATTTTCATTCCTTCTCCCACCTCTCGGAGACATTCGCCTCTACCTCTACGGGCACTTCTTTTAAAACCATGGATCCTGCACTTTTCATAGCTTTTTCGAGAGCCTCTTTCGTTTCGTGGGCTTCTTCAGAAGGACACTCAACCACTATCTCGTCGTGAACGAGGTTTACCACCTTTCCCGAAAGTCCTCTCTTTTTCAGTTCCACACCGAGCATCAAAACCGCAAGCTTGAGCATGTCCGCACCCGTGCCTTGTATGGGGTAGTTTACCGCGTCGGTGAAAGTCTCCGCCCTGTAGGGTCTCCCTATCAAGGTATGGCCTTTTATCTCTCCCTTATCCTTTAAGATCCTTTTTACCTTCTCGTGCCAACGCTCAAAGGCACTGAAGTATCTAAAGAACTTGCTCCTGAGAACCTGTGCTTGATCGACACTCAGATCCACGCCGTAGCTACTTTTTGCATAAGCGGAAAGTCCTCTTGCGGATATGCCGTATATAAGGCCGAAGTTCATAGCTTTTGCCAGCTGTCTTTCCTCTTTGGAGATCTCTTCTTCAGGTTTTTCCAGAACTAAACTTGCGGTGTATTTGTGAAGGTCTTTACCCTCTTTGAAAGCTTTTATCATGTTCTTGTCCCCTACATACTCGCTTGCGATCCTGAGTTCTATCTGGGAAAAGTCCGCCACGACCAAGAGGTTTCCCTCCTGTGCTTTGAAAAGACCCCTGAGATCTCGGGGGATGTTTTGAACGTTCGGGTGGGAACTGGACATCCTTCCCGTTACCGCTCCTATCTGGCGGAACTCAGGATAAACCCTTCCGTTCTTGGCGTGTTCTTTTATCTCCTGGATCTTGTCTATGATTTTCTTGATGTGCCTTATTTCAAGTATCTGAGAGACTTCCCTTATGTGAGCAAATTCCGAAAGGGTTTTATCGTCGGTGGAGATGTTCCCCTTCTCGGTTTTGGGAAGGTCAAGGCCTACTCTATCTTTCAAGAACTTCCCCACTTGCTTAGGGGATAGGGGATCCACTCTGTATCTACTCATAAAATCCATCACTAAACGCTGGCGCTTCCGTTCAAGCTCCTTCAGTAATCTGTCTATTTCCTGAACGTCCACAGGAGTTCCAGCAAGCTCTATCTTCGCAACTTCCTGAACGAAGGCCATCTCTATTATGGCAACGGGGCTCGTAAGCCCGAATATGCGGGCGGTTTTAGTCTTCAGGAGATCCTGACCCCTGTCGGTTTTGGGAAGTTCGTTGAGTTTCTCGCGCATCTTGTAGAAGACTTCCCTGACCGCAAGAACGTCCATAGCCGCATACCTGATCTGGGCCTCACTTAAGGTTCCCGCCTTCCAGTCAGAAAGCTGATAGGTTTTGTCTAAGCTTATATCCGCTAAGGCCTGAGCTATGTGGCTGAGAGAATGTCTCTCAAAACCCAGCAGATAGCTCCCGATCATCGTGTCAAAGGTGGCAGTGGGTCTTATTCCGATCGGGTAGAGAAACTTCAGATCGAACTTCAAGTTGTGTCCTACAATTCCTTTTGAAGCGATTATCTCCCTCAAGGGTTCTACCGCCTCAGGAACCTCAAAGAGATCGATCACGAATATCTCCTCTTCATTCCCCACTTGAATGAGTCTAACTTTATCCGCGGTGGTTTCCGTATCTAAAAACAGATAGTCTCCCTTATCTATCTTGGGAAGAACCTTGGAAAGCTGACTCCTTTCGCAAACGTAAATATACTTGAAATCCCTCACCCCTTATAAGGATAACACCCTCTCCACAGCTTCCTTTACGCTCTTGGCACCCCCTACCGCGTAGAGTATAATAGCCGCACAGTAAACAGCCCAGTTCCTATAAGTTCCCTTTTCTTCCCCTCGGATTATGCGAAGGTTTAGCTCTATCGAATCTCCTAAAACGTCCGAAGTTGTGTAGGAAGAGGGAAGATCCAATCCCAGATCTTTCGGATTAATTGTTTCTATGGGTTTCCCTTTCCTTTTCAAAAGGGTGGGTCTGTCGGGAAGGGGCTCTATGCCTCCCTCAACACCTTTTATAAGGGTAAAGTCTTCAAGATCTAAAAGTGAGAGCAAACTTTCGTTTTTCTCAAAGTAAGGCTTGTGAAAGACAGAGCCGATAATTCTCTTCGCCTTAAAAGGATTCAAAAACTTTTCTACGGAGTTTATTAAGCTTCTGAATCCCAGTTCCCTTCTTAAGGGCATTAGTTTGTAAAGGGCAGGGGCAAAATCCTTTTGATCCGAAAACTCTACGGGCAGATCCGCACCCATTCCTTTAACCACTTCGTATAGGGTCGTTCCCTCCTTTGTCGGTGTCTTGAGAGCAAAGTGACTGGTAAAGGAAAGTCCGAGTTTTCCCAAAAGCCACAGAGAGGAGGGAAGTATGTAGAGGGTTCTGTCCTTTCCATCGTAATTGATAGCAAGGTCCACAGCATCGGATCTTTCCGGGGGGAAATTCATCGTCTCCTTTATCGCGTCTATCACGCCCAGAAGTTCCTGCGGAGTCTCCCCCTTTACCCGCATGGAAGTGAGAAAAACCGCGGTTTTTATATGGGAGATTTCGCCTTTTAAGATTAAAGAAAAAATATTTTTAGCTTCTTCGTAGGTAAGGTCTGAGAGGTTTTCCTTTAGCTTAGTTAGTTTTTTAAACGGGGCCAGAGGCCCCGAGAGCTTCTTAGACAAGGGACTTTAGCTTCTCAATCACCTCGTCGTAGTTGGGCTCCTGAGTTATCTCGGGAACAAGCTGTTTGTAAGCTATCTTACCTTCTCTGTCCACTATGAAAACTGCCCTCGCAAGGATACCCTTGAGTGCCCCTTCCGCTATAACTACGCCGTATTTTTCCATATCCCTATATCTGAAATCACTTGCAACGGTTACATTCCCTATGTTGAAGCTCTCACAGAACCTCTTCTCCGCGAAGGGAAGGTCCATAGAAACTACGGTAACGTCTACTTTGTCCCCCAAGTCCGCGAGCATCTCGTTGAACTTTTTCGTTTCGGTTTCACAAACGGGTGTGTCCAGAGAGGGAACTGTTATTATCAACTGAACCTTGTCCTTAGCACCGCCGATCCTTTTCTCCTCGAGATCCTTAGTAACCACTACTGCTTCAGGGGCGGGATCTCCTACATTTAGAGCGGGTCCTACCAGGCTGACTGTATTTCCTTTAAGGGTTACGGTCTCCGCCATCTCTTTACCTCCTTTTTAGTTTTTGCTGTGCGGATTTTACCACAACCTATCTCATAAACTGAATGGGTCAAATCATGTTAAATTTTCAAACTGTGAAGTGGGAAATTTCAAAAAGCTTCAGGTTTGAGGCGGGACACAGAGTCTGGAAGCAGAACTTAACCCACGGGAGAGGTGCGGAATTTACCCGTAAAGTAGAAGTCCCTCAGAATAAGTGCGTGAATCTTCACGGCCACAGCTACCTCCTCGAGGTTACCGTAGGATCGGACACGCTAAGCGATCAGGATATGGTCATGGACTTTTACCACATAAAGAACGCTCTAAAGGAGCTTATAGACACTATAGATCACAGCTTTATTATCGATGTAAACG
>WFYK01000092.1 GCA_015490105.1 Aquificaceae bacterium
CAAACGCCATGATAGAGGAATCGATGCACCTGACCACCGAACTCGAAAGTATGATCCACGAGGTGGATAACCTCAACAGTGTGATGAGAAGCACGCTGAAAGAGAGTGAGGAGGAGCTCAAAGATCTCGAAAGCTCCGTAGGAGACGTCAAAAAGGCGGGTAGTGAAATATACGACTTTTTAGAGAGGATCATAGAGGTTTCCGAGCAAACAAACCTCCTTGCCCTGAACGCTTCGATCGAGGCGGCAAGAGCGGGGGAGGTAGGAAGGGGTTTTGCGGTTGTTGCGGAGGAGGTAAGAAAGCTTGCGGAGAATACCTCTCAGATAGCAAAGAGGGTAAAGGACGTCATAAACCACATTTCTGAGGTCATAGACAGATCAGAAAAAGCCTCCAGGAGGGTTTCCAAAAAATACAGACAGATCTTCGAAAACTACGAGCACATAGACACAAAAATGACCGACCTATCCCAAAAGGTATCTCACCAAATACAAACCTTTCAAACCCTCAAAGACAAGATCAACGAAATTTCAAAGATCTCTCTCGAAAACACGGAAAAGCTTCTCGACTTTAGCAAGAGGGCTGACTTGTTTGAGGACATAAAGTTCGGTGTGGAAGTCTTCGATAAGGAACACAGGACACTGTTTGACCTACTCGGTAAGGTTTGGGAACTCACAAGTATAGGGGACCTCGAAGGTGCAAAGAACCTATTTGCAACTACCCTTATGGAATACGCGGGTAAACACCTTTCCCACGAGGAAGAACTCATGGCCAAAATACGGCTATCCCAACCTCAAAAGCCACGCCAAGATCCACAGCGACATAGTTAAAAAACTCAACGAGATTGTTGAAAAGGTAAAAAGAGGAGGTCAAGAAGCTCTCGAAGAAGGTGTCGCTTTCCTCGCGGACTGGTTGTTTAAACACATAGACGAGGAAGACAGAAAGTATATAAATTACTTTGCATCTAAGGGCCTTATTGAAGATCTGAAGAGGGAAAAGCCTGTAGAGTTTCACTTAGAGTGAGTGAGGACCTTAGATCTCTGGAGGAAAAGGTAAAGGATCTCAGGCCGTATCTCGACGATAGGAAAGTTAAAAAAATCGCCTTAGAACTTTTTAGGATCTACAAACGGCAAATCCCAAAAGATGCCTTGGAAAAAACGGCGGACGGAAGCTACACTCTTTGGAGTGAAACCTTTAAAGAGCCCTACCACAGCGTCAGCGCGGGTGCAGTAAGAGAGTGCAGACTTAAATTTTTGTATCCTTCCGGACTACTGACTAAGGCGGTTCGATCCGATAGTTTAAGTATTCTCGATGTGGGTTTCGGCCTCGGTTACAATGTCGCGGTTGCAATAACCTTGCTAAAAGCGGTGAACTCCTCCCTTCGCTTAAAAATCGTTTCCTGTGAACTGAGAAAACCTACAAACGTCCCTATCCTGAAAGGACCTTACGGAGTTTGGCACAGGTGGTTGATGGAAGTGTTCCCCGAAGGGGAAAAAGAGGGTGTTTCTTTCCTGTGTCTTGAGGGAGATGCACGCAAAAACTTGAAATCCTTAAGCTTCAAAGCGGACGCCGTCTTCTTGGATCCCTTCTCCCCTTATGTGAACCCGGAGCTTTGGACCCTGGAATTTCTAAGTATTTTGAAGAACCTAATCAAAGAAGAGGGCTACCTCACTACCTACTCGAAAGCTTTGCCTTTCAGAAAAGCTCTTTTGGATCTGGGTTTTAAAATCGGGGAGACATCCCCCGTAGGAAGGAGGGGAGGCGGAACGGTTGCCTCCTTAAAGGGTCCTGTAATTCCGCTTTCACAGAAAGAACGAAGAAGACTTTCCTCGTCACCTTACGCGGTTCCTATGAGAGATCCGTCCCTTCGGGGAACTTCTTTGGAAATTCTGATCCGATACTTTGAGGAGGTTCACCGTTAAAATATTGCCCATGTCCGCAATAGTTGAGGTAAAAGGAAGGGAGGTTCTGGATTCCCGCGGAAATCCTACCGTTGAGGCGGAGGTTATCTTAGAAAGCGGTGCGGTCGGTCGGGCCATGGTCCCCAGCGGTGCCTCTACGGGAGAAAGAGAAGCTTTAGAGCTCAGGGACGGAGATCCGAAGAGGTTTTTCGGCAAAGGGGTTCTTAAAGCGGTAGACAACATAAACGGAGAAATAGCCAAGAGGATCATCGGCATGGAGTCGCTCAACCAAAGGGAGATAGACCTCGCTCTTATAGATCTTGACGGAACGGAAAACAAGAGTAAGCTCGGAGCCAACGCTATCCTTGCGGTCAGCATGGCAGTCGCAAAGGCAACCGCGAACGAGCTGGAGATTCCCCTTTTTGTTTACTTGGGTGGCATCAACGCCTGCAGGCTTCCCGTTCCTCTCATGAACGTTATAAACGGCGGTGCCCACGCGGACAATCCCCTCGACATTCAAGAGTTCATGATAGTTCCCGTTTGCGGAGGGTCTTTCAGGGAAGCTTTAAGAGCGGGCGTAGAAGTGTTTCACACGTTAAGGAAGGTCTTAAAAGAGAAGGGGCACTCCACGAACGTGGGAGACGAAGGCGGTTTTGCTCCCAACCTCGGGTCATCACAAGAAGCTCTCGACACCCTGCTTACCGCTATAGAAAGATCGGGTTACAAGCCGGGAGAGGACGTTCTTTTAGCTTTAGACGTTGCATCTTCAGAACTCGAAGAGAACGGTCTTTACAACTTGGAAGGAAAAAAACTCTCCTGGGAGGACATGATACGCTTTTACGAGGACCTTATAGAAAGGTATCCCATAGTTTCCATCGAAGATCCCCTTTCCGAAAACGACTGGGAAGGTTGGAAGG
>WFYK01000093.1 GCA_015490105.1 Aquificaceae bacterium
GCGTCGGACTTTCATAACTATTACAACCATTATCGGGTTCTTGGCAGTGAGGAAAGTATAATGAGAGCACGCCTCTCTCTTTTGAAAGGTGTGAGGGAGGTTATAAGGTTAGGGTTAAAATTAATGGGGGTGTCCGCACCGGATCGCATGTAGGGGAGGTTAGGAATGGCTCAAAAACATAGACTCGTCTTACTTCTGGGGATTCTCGTTTCTTTGGCTTTCTTTTATTTCGGAGTGAAAACTTGGGTTGAATCTCAACAGCAGGTAACACCGCCTCCCGCGGTAAGAACAAAACCGCCCGTTGAGATAAAAGCTCCTTCCGAGGTAGTAAAGCCCGAAGAACCTAAACCTCAAATCCAGAAACCCCAAAAAGTAGCAAAGAAGGAGGAAAAACCAAAACCCCAAGTCCAGCCACAGCCTCAAACTTCTACAAAAGAACAAAGAAAATCTAAAGCCGAAACTTCAGCCCAGCCTAAACCTCAAGCTCAGCAAAAGGCCATCCAAAAACCCGAAAAGGTAGAAACCGTCTCCAAGGCAAAATCTGAACCCGAACCTAAGCCTAAACCCAAACCAACTAAAAGGGAAAAGGTAGAAAACCTGAAGGAATTTACCCTGCAAGTGGGTGCTTTCAAAAACAAGATGAACGCCATGAAGACTTTAAACAAAGCCACCTCACTCGGGTTTAACGCCAAGGTGGTAAAGGATGGAGAACTCTACAAGGTTAGGGTGAGCGTAAAGGCTAAGAAACTAACCGAAGCCTTAAAAAAGGTAAGAGCTCACTTTAAGGATGCCTTCTTAGTTAGATGAAACCCCTTTTTATAGTTCTTTTTCTCTCTTTCATAATAGGTTGCTCTTCTAAAACCGCGAAAGAGAAGGAGCAAGAGTGGAGGTATTACTACGATCTTGGAATGTCCGCTTACTACGCTAAAAACTTTTCCGAAGCCATAGCTAGTCTAAACAGAGCTTTGAAAGTAGCTCCTGAAGAACCTCAAATATACAACGCTTTAGGGCTCGCTTATACGGAAGTAGAAGAATACGATAAGGCGGAGAGATCCTTTAAAAAAGCCCTGGAGCTTAAAAAAGATTATTCGGAAGCTTGGATGAACTTGGGAGTAATGTATTTTAAGACTAAGCATTTCGGCAAAGCCATAGAGGCTCTTCGCAAGGCCGTAGAAGACGATCTGTTCGATAAAAAGCACATAGCTTACTATTACCTTGCCAAGGTCTATCGCGAATTAGGAGACGAGGAAAAGTATATAAACAGCCTTAAGAAGGCAGCTTCTTACAACCCACTCTTCATAGAAGCCCAGATAGAACTCGGTGAGGCCTACATGGAAAGAGGCGATTTTAAAGAAGCGGAAAAACTCTACCTCTCCCTTCTTTCTAATAACTTCGAGACACCGACCATATTTCTTAACTTGGCGAAAGTCTACTACGAGCTTGGGAACTTTGAAAAAGCAAAGGAAGCTATAAAGAGGGTTCTCGAAGATGCCCAAAGCACGAACGCTCAAAAGCGACAAGCCTACGATCTTTTGAGCAAGATACTTATAAAAGAACAAGAAAAGCTCTTTTCCCAAGTCAAACCCACTCCTCCCGAATCAGGCGGAGGAGCTACCGTGGTGATTAAAGAAAAACCGAAAGTTCTCTACGGAATCCAGATAGCTGCCTTCTCGTCGATAGACAGGGCAAACGTTCTAATAGAAAAACTACAAAATAAGGGACTAAGTGACCTCAAGGTCGTTGAAGAGGAAGGTATATACAAGGTAATTTACGGGGAATTTGCTTCCAGAGAAGAAGCCAAGGAAGAACTCGAAAGACTTAAAGACCTCCACATATACGGGTTTATCGTCGAGCTAAAAGGGGATAGCTAATGCCGGAGGCGGGAGTCGAACCCGCACGCCCTTGCGGGCAGAGGATTTTGAATCCCCCGCGTCTGCCAGTTCCGCCACTCCGGCTAATGGATATTATATTACCGCCCGCTTCTGATCTCTATCCCGTAGGCCTTTATCTTCCTGTATAGATTGGAAAGATCCAAGCCTATGCTTCGGGCTACTTTTTTAAGATCGTAGTCAAACTCCCTGAGCTTTTGTTCTATGAAGATCTTTTCAAATTCCCTCTTTGCGGTTTTAAGGTCGTCCATTTCCAAAAGTCGCGACAGGTCTCTGTAAGCTCTCACCGAACCTAAACTTAGGTGATCCGGTTTTATCTTTTCTCCGTCGCATAGAATAACGAGTCTCTCCATTAGGTTCTTAAGTTCCCTAACGTTTCCCTTCCACCTGTGGTTTAAAAGAAGTTCCTTTACTTCGTCTGAAAGTTCCATGCAGTCTTTTCCGTATTCTCTTGCAAACTTCTTAAGAAAATACTCCGCCAAGAGGATCACATCTTCACCCCTTTCCCTAAGAGGAGGAAGTTCCAAGGTGAAAACCGAGATGCGGTAGTAAAGATCCTCTCTGAAGTTACCCTTTTCCACCTCCTTACGTATGTCCTTGTTGCTGGCGGACAGGATTCTTACATCCACTTCTATCTTTTGGGTGCCTCCGAGGCGTGTAAAGCTCCCTGTTTCTATTACCCTTAAAAGTTTCGCTTGAGATCTAATATCCAGATCTCCTATTTCATCCAAGAACAGCGTTCCCCTGTCCGCTATCTCAAACTTACCCTTCTTTCTGCTTACCGCACCGGTAAAGGCTCCCCTCTCATGGCCAAACAGCTCGGATTCCACGAGATCAGAGGGAATGGAGGCACAGTTAATGTCCACAAAGTTTCCTTTTCTGCCCGAGTATTTGTGTATAAGCCTTGCAACGAGCTCCTTTCCAGTTCCGCTCTCTCCTAAGATAAGCACCGGAGCTTTACTCTTTGCTATCTTGGGAATCAGCCGTTTGATCTCGAGAATTTTAGGTGAGTTTCCTATAAGTTCCTCTTGCTCTTCCTCAACGAAGGAGGTTCTTCTGAGAACATCCTCGCAAGCGTGCTTTACAGTAAGGACAAGCCTTTCCACGGAGAAGGGTTTTTCAATAAAGTCGAAGGCTCCTCTCTTTAGAGCCTTGACCGCGGTTTCTACACTTCCGTGGCCGGTAATTATAACTATGTTGCTTTCCGGAGAAAGATCTTTGAGTGTAGTTATAAAGTCAACGCCGTCGCCGTCAGGCATCCAAACGTCGAGCAACACAAGGTGGAAAAATTCTGCGCTTAGTTTATCTTTAGCCTCTTTTAAGGTAGAAGCGGTGTCTACCTTGTAGCCCTCTTCAGAAAGTATCTCCGATACGGAGACCCTTATCCCCTCCTCGTCATCTACAACGAGAACCTTTGCTCCCATGTGAAATATGATATTCTGAGAGGTATGTTAGCCAGAAGGGTTTTAGAACTGAAACCCTCAGCAACCCTAACTATAACTGCAAAAGCCAAGGAGCTCAGATCCAAAGGTATAAACGTTATCGGCTTCGGTGCAGGAGAGCCCGACTTTGACACACCCGACTTCATAAAGGAGGCCTGCTACAGAGCTCTAAAGGAAGGCAAGACTAAATACGCACCCTCCGCAGGGATCCCGGAACTCAGAGAAGCCATAGCGGAAAAGCTATTTAGAGAGAACTCCTTAAATTACAGTCCTTCGGAGATCGTCATATCGTCCGGGGCAAAGATGATCCTGTTTTTGATCCTCATGGCGGTTTTAAACGAAGGGGAAGAGGTTATAGTTCTTTCCCCTTTTTGGGTCACCTACCCGGAGCAGATAAGGATATTGGGAGGGATCCCTAAGGTTGTAAAACTCCCAGAAGAGACCGGCTTCGTGCCGGATCCGGATGCGATAAAAGAAGCTATTACTGAAAAGACAAAGCTTATCATACTCAACTATCCGAACAACCCTACAGGAGCACTTTACGGAAGGGAAGTTCTTGAAAAGATAGCTGAGATCTGTTTAGAGAAAAATCTGCTTGTCATATCTGATGAGTGCTACGAGTCCTTCGTGTATGAGGGAGACTTTGTAAGCTTTGCTTCCTTAGACGAAAAGCTAAAGGATATAACCTTTACGGTTAACGCCTTTTCAAAAACCTTTTCCATGACAGGTTGGAGGGTCGGCTACGTAGCTTGTCCGGAACGCTACGCTAAAGTTATAGCAAACCTAAACAGCCAAACGGTCTCTAACGTAACTACCTTTGCCCAATACGGTGCTCTGGAAGCCCTTAAGAATCCCGCGGGTAAGGAATTCGTAAATCGGATGAAAGCGGAATTTAAAAAGAGAAGGGACACCGCCTTCGATCTTCTACGATCGATAGATCACGTTAGCGTGGTAAAACCTCAGGGAGCTTTCTACATTTTCCCTAACTTCTCTTACTACTCGGAGAAGGTAGGAGGGGATGTGGAACTTGCGAAGATACTTTTAGATGAAGGAAAGGTCGCCTGCGTTCCGGGTTCGCCCTTCGGTGCGGAAGGATACATGAGGCTGTCTTACGCTACTTCTATGGAAAATGTAAGGGAAGGTATAGAGAGGATAGGAGAGGTTTTAAGTAAATTAGGTTGAAGGGGGCGTGAAGCCCCCTATTAAATTATCCACACTTGACACCTTTTTCCTCAGCTACCTTCTTAAGGGCTTCTACAGCTTCGGGTCCCTTAAGCAACTGATTGACTTCGTCGGGGTTGGTGGGCTTGAGCTTGACGATCCAGCCTTTGCCGTAAGGATCGTCGTTTACGAGGGCAGGGTTGGCCTTGAGCTCTTCGTTGATCTCAACGATCTCTCCCTCGAAGGGTGCGGGAACGGGTCCGACCCACTTTCCGCTTTCGATGGTAGCGACACTCTTGCCTTTCTTGACGGTTTTGCCTACCTTTTTAGGTGTGTAGGCAACGAGCCTACCTGCCATGGCGGCAGCGATAGAGGTGAGACCTACCGTGTAGGTCCCGTCGCCGTTGTCTCTTGCCCAAGTAAAGGCGTTAGCTTCGGGATCAACGTGATAAAGAAGGTCCTCAGGGACCTGACATCCGTTTACCTCAGCCATTTTGCACCTCCCGTTTGGTAATTTTCGATTTATTGTATCTCAATTCAAAAAACGATAACCTTGTCAGCTTCCATAGCTCTTATGGCGAACTCACTTGCGGGAACTATCCCGTCAAGTTCTGGTATGAGATCCTCTTCGGTTAACCCCAAAGAGTCTATGGCCTGCTTACAGGAGTAGAACTTTACACCGGCAAGTTTAGCGTCTTTCATAAAGTCGTAAACGCTTTTGGGTTTCTGCCCGTTTCTGGGAGCACAGTTGCCGTCTATAGCGGGACATATCTTTTCCGCTATGCCTTTGCGGATCAGGTTCGTTCCGTCCATGTTGAAGAATATTTCTACATCCGCGTCGTTGGCTGCCATAAGAGCTGCAATGTAAAAGGGCGAGGCACACCGCCACGGTGTCCTCGGCCCGCTGGTCATAAGGATCACTATCTTCTTTTCTTCCTCCAACATGGCCCCGCCCTCAGGCAAGACCGAGTCTCTTGAGAACGAGAAGAGGATCGGAAAGATTATCCTTGAGCTTTACGTCGTTAGCGCTGTATCCGAAGGCAAGTCCGAGGAGCTGGGTAAAGTAAGCTGCGGGAACATCTACATCGGGAACTCCCTTCATCATTAGCCTGTGTCTATACATCTCCAAAGATGCGTGGCAGAGAGGACATTCAGTGGCTATTATGTCCGCTCCGTTTCTCTTAGCGGTTTGAAGGATCATCATTACAAACTTTTCGGAGACTTGCTCGTCGGACAGGGAGTGAGGTCCTCCGCAGCATTGGGTATGCATAGGTTCAAACTCTACACTCGTTGCCCCCGCAGCTTCGAGAAGAGCTTCCATGTAGTAAGGGTGTTCATCGTCGTCCGCGGTCTCCCTCATTCTGGGTCTTTCCTGCTCCTCAGTTCCAGTGTGGGAGTAAGTTCTCGCGTAGAAGTGGGGTCTTGTATAGAGACATCCGTAGTAATTTGCCACCTTGAGACCCCTTAGGGGCTTTTTGGTTCTCTCTCTCACCTTTTCGGGGCCCGCTTCGTGATAGAACCACTCGAGGATATGGTAGGTGTGAGGTATTTCGGTCAGGGGATCTACTCCGCCCTCTTTGAGGAGCTCGTTTACCCTCTCGAAGACCTTTTTGTCGGTTTCGAGGAAGTATTCCGCCCTCTGCAGGGAAAAAGAACATCCGTTGCAAGGAGCAACTATAACGTTGTGACCCTGTTTTTTAGCGAGGGACATGTTGCGGGCGTTGAGAAGCATCGTTCCCCAGAAGGTGACGTTCTTGGTTTCCATTGCACCGCAACAGTTGTAGTCTTCAAGGTAGTCCAGCTCAAGACCGAGCTCCTTAGCGACTATTCTCGTAGAAACGTCGTAAGCCCTCGCTGCACCCTCAAGGGAACAGCCAGGGTAATAAGCAACTCTTTTTCCTATACCGCCCATAGGCGGTTTTCTCATCTTCTCAGCTACCGCCATAACTCCACCTCCTTAAATTAGTGGGAAAAGACTCCCTCTTCCTCCATAACCTTCCTGAGAACCTGCTTGAACCTGTTCCAGTTCTTGGTTCTGGGGTGGAAGAGCATGTGTTTTGCGTTGAGAATGAGGAAGTCTATGTTGAAGTTCTTGATAGGCTTCATAGCAAGTTGCTTGAGCCATTCGGGAATACCGCCGAAGAGAGGTATGGGTTTCTTGAGTATGGGATCCTTTACCACCTGATAACCCTGTTTTTCGATCCACCCGAAGAGTAGCTCTCCATCCTCTATCCTTCCGTATTCGTAAACGCTCTCGAGGAAAAACTTATCAAACTTCTTAGAGGGATACTCGTCTATAAGACCCCTCTTTGCCATGACTCTTAAGATAGCTTTGAGGACTTCCTCGACGAGGACACCTTTGGGACATCTGTGGGTGCACTTGTGACAGGAGACGCACCTCCACATTACATCAGCACGTTTCTGAAGCTCATCCACAAGTCCGAGTCTGGCAAGGTGTATAAAGTGTCTGGGGTTGTATCTCTCATCCCAGTAGTTGTGAACGGGACAAGAAGCTGTGCAGTAAGAACACTGATAGCACTGAAGGATCGTTTTACCTTCGGGTTGTTCCAGAACTTCGTCGAGGAAGCTAAGATCGTAGTCCTCTATTACCCTCGGAAGGATGATAAGGTTCCAGTCACCGGAAACGTCAACACCGTCTATAACCAGCCTCTCTTTCCTTAAAATTCTTTCAGGTTCTACCAGGCTCCGCTCGTGAATAGCCATCTCTACCTACCTCCTCAAGTAAATTCCACCGGGGCGTTCACCCCAAGAAGTCTTCTTGCCATAACCCCCGCGGGAGGGAAGAAACCCTTAGCACTGTGCATGGTAGAGAGGGTCATGTAATCCACATAGGTCGCGTAGATCATAGCCAAGAATATGTCCACGAAGAGATAGCCTTTGACCTTTATCCCGAATTCTTGGAGCTTCTCCGCTATCTGCTCGTAAACCTGCTTGAACTGATCGTAGGTTTCTCCATACATCCTCCTTCCGCGTCCACCTGTAGGAGGCTCTTCCTTCAGAAACACTATCGCTCCCGTCTCTGTTTCAGGATCCCATATCCAGCTGGTCCAAAGGATGTATTTATCGGGAAAGGTAAAGTGGAGAAGCTCCGCAGCGACGTCCCGCGCAGCTTTTCTGTCAAGTCCCCTTATCTTCTTTGAGAACTCATCGACCTTCTCTTCCCAGCTCCTTTCCACCTTCTTTTTCCCGAAACCGAGAAAGCCTCCCTTCTCATCACCGTATAGGAGATCACTTATGGCTTCCTTGAGTTTATCCACTCCCGTCTCTTCGAGGATCTTTTTACGCTTCCTCCTTGAAGCGAAGATCCTTTCAAGAACCTTCTCTAAATCCTCAGAAGAGAGGGAAGGAAGCCTGTCCTTGGAGAGGGTCTCTTGGAAAAACTGAGACTTCTCCACCAGGTCGTTGTAAAAGTCTTGAACGAAGTCCTCACCCTCTCCGAGGATCTTGATTAGGTAATCTCTGATAAGGGCGTCGTCGAGCTGAACAGCCTTGAAGCTTCCTTCCCTGTTTTGCTCACTCATAGCTTAAGCTGACACCTTAGCCCCTACAAAAGTAGCGGCTTCCGCTCCCGCAGCTTCTCCTTCCGCAAGGGAAGACTCTATGTCTATAGGTCCCTTACAGGCGCCCGCTATGAACACACCGGGCTTGTTGGAGATGATGTTAGAACCGGAATCCTCAGCGGGTATGAGGAACTGGCTGTCGGGGTCTTGAGCAAGACCGAGTATCTTAGCAACCTTCTTGGTCCCTTCAGAAGGCTCCATTCCAAGGACGAGAACAACCAAGTCCATAGGGACTTCCGCAGGCCTTTGGACTATAGTGTCTTCATGCTTTACCCTGAGCCTCCCGTCCTGAGGGTTGTAAGTGATCTCCGCTATCCTACCCCTTACATACCTTACACCGTATTTCTCCTGAGGTGCCCAGTAGAAGGGATACTCCCAGGTTCCGTAGGTTCTCACGTCCATGTAGTAGCAGAAAACATCCACGTCGGGATACTTCTCCCTGATTTCAGAACCCTGGAGTCCAGAGAGGGCACATCCGTATCTGCAGCAGTGGACGTTTGTAACACCGAGCTGTCTGTCCCTGGATCCGACACAGAACACAAAGGCTACCCTCTTGGGAAGCTGTCCGTTGGATGGTCTGTAGAGCTTCCCTTCTCTGGAGAACATCTGCTCGAGCTCGAGGTTGGTAATAACGTCCGGATAAATTCCGTAGCCCAGCTCCCCTTTCCTCTTGGCGTCGAAGTGTTGAAAGCCGGTGGCTACCACTATGGCAC
>WFYK01000094.1 GCA_015490105.1 Aquificaceae bacterium
CCTTTGCTCACCATGCGGAGTATGATCTCCCCGACGAAGCGGAAAAGATAATCAAGGATCCCAAATACGCAAAGGAGGGAAGAGATCTTTTCATCCAAAACTGTGCAAGCTGTCACTCTCTCAGATACGACGGTGTGTATTTGATGTCCGTTACCGCAAAACCCGAGTGGCAGAAGATAGAAAAAACCATGGGTAAACCTATCCTCAAAGAGGTAGACGGCAAACTTCAAGTTACGGGCTACTTCGTTCCGAGAGACGTTTACGAAGCCGTTGCACTTCAGGACCTCCTGAATTTGAAAGCTTCCTTCGGTAAGATCCCTCCCGACCTTTCCACCATGTATCTTGCGAGAGGTCCCGCATACCTTTACAACTTCATACTCGATCCTCAAAAGGTTCTTCCGGGAACGTCCATGCCTAAGCTCTTTTACCCTGAAGCGGATCCCGAAGCTACCAAAAAGGTTGCTAAGATCGTCTCTTATATGAGATCCGTAAACGAGCCTTCCCCGGGTGAGAAAGTGAAGAGAACCCTTATGGGTATCGTAACCATCGGCTACTTCATAGCCATGGGTGCGGTCCTTTGGATATTCCGCAAGAGACTCCTCCAAAAGATGGGTTACCACTAAAATAAAAAGGGCCCCGAAGACGGGGCCCCAAATTAATCCTTCCTTTCGTGGTAAAAAGTGGTAAATTTTTGTCTATGGGCATAGTGATTTTGCTACTGAGTTTCATATTCAGTTTTAGTCTTTACGGGAAGGAGTTCGGGTCTCCCGAAGCGGTGCTAAGGAAACTCTTTCCCGGTGCGGAAATAGAGGTGGTTAACAAGATCCTTACAAAGGATCAATTCGAAAGGGCAAAAAAACTTGCCAAAGTCCCCATAGACAGCAGGCTTGTGTCTTTTTACCTCGTGAAAAAGCAAGGCCAAATTATCGCCTACGGATATGTTGACATACACAGGGTAAGAACCTTACCTGAAAGTGTTCTCTTCGTGATAAGTCCGGAAGGGAAGATAGAGCTGGTGGAGGTTCTCTCTTTTAAAGAACCCTTGGAATATATGGCTGACGAGAGCTGGCTGAAACTTTTCAAAGGTAAGGAACTTAAAGAAAGAAATCTGCGCCTCAAGAGAGACATTCCCAACATGACGGGAGCGACCCTTACCGCAAGGGCAATCGTTAAAGCCTCAAGGCGTGCATTGGCTCTCTGGAAAGTTCTCTTCGGAGGCAACGAGTGAGATTTATAATCTCGTCCAACATAAAGGCAAACAAGCACCTCTATATGGCGGTTATCTTTCTTGTAATTGCCCTTTTTCTCTTTTGGGTATCTTCTTGGATCCTCTTTTATCTAAAAACGGGCTTCTCTTACGAGGGCGTCTTTAGTCTCTACCTTACCGACCCCGAGTTTCCTGAGCCCGTTCCTACCGCCCAAGTGATCGAGGAAGTTCACATTCAGCTGTTTTTGTTTCTCTTTTACTTTATAACCCTTACGTCTCTGTTTTTGAGGAAGTGCACGAAGAGTTGGATCAAGATCTCGCTTCCTATGGTTTTCTTCTTTTCAGGCATTGCGGATATCTTTTTGCCCTTGGCGATAGTTCTTTGGGGTGAGGCCTTCGTATATCCCAAGATAGTGGCCTTCTTTATAGCACAGATATCCTCAGGAATTATGCTTTTCATGACCCTAAAACTGTATCTTTCTAAGGAAGAGAAAGAAGAACCTCCAAATAGAGGCCTTTTATACTCACTGGTTTTTCTCTTTGCGGTAGGAACCCTCCTTTTCGTAGTTATGAACACCGTGTTATTTTCCATCAAAGTCGGATTCAGTCCTTCACAGATAGCGGGCTACTACGCGGGTGATCCGGAAAGGTTTATAAGGCCGAAAACACTACTTGGTATGATGGAGGTAATTTACCCTCACACCCTTGCGATGAGCGTATACCTTTTTACCCTGCTTCACTTTGCCTTTTTTACCAACCTAAGGAGAAAAAGTCTTTGGACAGCTCTTGCCTTTTTGTCAGCTTTGCTTGATAACTTCTCCGGGTTAGGGATTAGGTTTTTAAGCACTAACCTCTCTTATCTGAAACTTGTGTCTTTTTTCGCTTTGAATTTCATAATGTTCTTCGTTTCCCTGTGGGTAGTTTACGCTTTTCTAAAACACAGAGCTAAAAGCGGGCTTCTTCTGTAAAAGCCTTGTGGTATATTTCTAAACAGCTTTTTCAGGGCGGGGAAGTATGGAGATTTTAAGAGCGGATTTTCCTTTTATAAGCTTGTCGATGATACTGCCTGTAGTGGCATCCGTGTTTGTTCTTGCTCTGAGGGAAGAACTTTCTAAGTGGATCGCTCTCTTGGGGACAGGGTTGACCTTTCTTCTTTCTCTGGTTGTAGTCTTTAGTTTTGACTACTCAAAGAGCGGATCGGTTCAGTTTTACGAAGAATACACGATACTCCAAGAATTGGGAGTAAAACTGTCTTTAGGGTTGGACGGCCTCTCTCTACTTATGTATTTCTTGACAACCCTCATCTCACTCGTTGCGATCTTGTGGTCCATAAGGGATGAACAGATAAGTTTTAGGCTCAAGGAATACTACGTAGCCTTCCTGCTTACAGAAACTTTCCTGGTAGGTGTTTTCGCAAGTTTTGATCTTTTGGTCTTCTACGTTTTCTACGAGCTTACCCTTATCCCCATGCTGTTCGTTATAGGTGTTTGGGGGTATAAACTGAGGCTTTATTCCGCCTACAAGTTTTTCATATACATCTTCTTCTCTTCCCTTTTCCTGCTACTTGGCATAGCGGGTGTTGCGGTAGAACACTTTTTCGATTTCGGAAGGTTTTCCTTCAGCTACTTTGATGCGCTTAAAAACTCTTACAGCTTAGGGCTTGAGATATTCCTATTCCTGCTTTTCTTCATAGCTTTTGCGGTGAAGACCCCCATAGTTCCCTTTCACACGTGGCTTCCCGACGCACACGGAGAAGCACCTACCGCAGGTTCCGTAGTTCTTGCGGCGATTTTACTTAAAATGGGAACATACGCTCTCCTTCGCTTTAACGTCGGTCTTTTCCCGAACGCAACCTACGAGCTCATGCCTATGCTTATAACCTTGGGTATTCTCACGATCATATACGCCTCCTGGATGACCATAGTGCAAAACAACGTAAAGAGGTTCGTAGCTTACTCTTCGGTGTCCCACATGGGGTTTGTTGTGACCGCTATGTTCTTGCTCAACGAAGAAGGCTTGAGAGCTTCCATCATTGAGATGTTTGCTCACGGGATGACCAGTGCGAGCTTGTTTATGATCGCAGGGTTTATTTACCACAGACTCCACACCTTTAATATGGAAAGCTTGAGAGGTTCCTTGAGGTTCATGCCCCTGTTTGCGGTAGTAGTTGCTACGACCGCTTTTGCGGCGATGGGTCTTCCCGGTGGATCCTCCTTCTGGGGTAAGTTCTTAACTGTTCTGTCTGCGAAGGAATACTCTTACTACTTAGCTTTTCTCGTGCTCGTTGGAGCTTTCTTTAGTGCCGCATACGTTCTCTACATGTTAAAGACGCTATTTTTAGATTTCAGGGAAGAGAGTATTCTTATACATTTTCAAGATGTCAGAGGCTTTAAACTATCCGCCTTCGTTGCGGTAATAATTCCCATTTTGCTTATAGGCTTTTTCCCGCACATCTTCTTTAACATGTTTGAAGGATCCATAGACTTTTTCCTCAAACTATTTGAGGGGTTGATGTGAAATGGATATAAAGGAAGTCATAGGGACGATAGAACTACCGAAGATAAGCCTATTTTTGCCGGAACTCATAGTTTTGATCACCGCCTTTGTGCTCTTCACTCTTGACCTTATCCTTGGTTCCAAGCAAAAGAGGTGGCTTCTTCCCTCACTGAGCGTTATAGGGTATGTTCTTGCACTCCTTTCCATAGTTGTTTCCTCCCAAAACTGGGGTGATACCTTCTACGGTAGCTTCACCAACGATCCGCTCGGTGCTATCGTTAAAATCTTCGCCCTCATCATAGCTATCGTTATGCTCGCCTTTGCGGACAGATATTTCACCGCAAAAAAATCCTTCTACGGAGAGTTCTACTACATGCTTGCCTTCACCCTGCTGGGGGCAATGATCCTCGCTTCTTCGTATAACCTCATAATCATTTACGTTTCCCTTGAACTTGTATCCATAGGCTTTTACATACTGACCGCTCTCTTAAGAGGTTCCTTTATCTCCAAAGAGGGAGCTTTCAAATACCTAATTCTCGGAGGTCTTTCCATAGCGCTGGCTTCCTATGGAGCCGTGTTTATGTATATCTACGCAGGTTCGATAGATTTAAGGGAGATCCTTTCTTACGAAGGAAGCGATTACCACTACCTCATTTTGGGTCTTGTATTCTTTCTGATAGGGTTCGCCATAAAAATAGGGGCGGTTCCCTTTCACTTTTGGCTTCCTGACGCTTACCAAGGGGCACCCACTCCTGTTACAGCTTTCATGGCGTCTGTAGGAAAGCTCGCCTTCTTTATTCCGGTTGTCAGGATCATGCCTCTCGTTCAAGAAAAGTTCTCTTTGGCTTGGATGCTCACCGTCGGGGTTATCGCAGCTGCTACTATGCTTTACGGAAACTTGGTCGCTTTGGTTCAAAAAGACATAAAGAGATTGCTGGCTTACTCTTCCATAGCCCATTCGGGTTATATTCTCGCTGCTGTTGCGGTCACCAAGGAAATTGGTCTTAAAGCGGTCATATACTTCCTCGTGGTATACGCGATCATGTCAGCAGGAGCTTTCTTGGTGGTTGCACTGCTTGAAAGGGCCCAAGGCTGGTCTAATGAAATACAGGACTTTTCGGGATTGAGATTCAACGCCCTTTTCTTGGCGGTCGCCTTTATGGTTTATATGTTTGCTCTCTTAGGCGTTCCGCCAACGGTAGGTTTTGTAGGGAAAACCTTAGTGTTCATGGCTCTTTCCTTTGATAAACTGTGGTGGCTTGCTATGATCATGATTGTCTCAACGGCCATATCCACGGGATATTATGTGAGATTGGTAGTAATCATGTTCATGAAGGACAGGGAAAAGGAGATTCTGCCCTTCCCCAAAGGTGTTACCGAGGTAGTGTCCTTAGTATTTTTGACAATAATGACGGTAGCTTTAGCTGTTTTCCCCGGTGTTATATGGGGTCTCATAGAACCTGCCAGTGAACTTCTGTTTGCGAGGTAAGAGCCATGGATTACATTGGCTTTCTGATCTTCTTCGTGATAATGCTTGCTATAGCGCTGGTTATGATCTCTCTAAACTGGCTATTCGGTCCCAAAACCCCCCAAGAATACGAGGATTATCCTTACGAGTGTGGAGTTCCTCTCTACGATGAGAATGCTCAGACTACCTTCCACCAGGGGTATTACCTACTCGGACTTTTATTGCTTCTCTTCGACATAGAGGCTGCCTTCCTATTCCCTTGGACTGTAGTTTACAGGTGGCTCGGGGTTTTCGGATTTATAGAGATGTTCCTCTTTATCCTTATCCTTACCTACGGACTCCTATACGCGTGGAGGAAAGGGGCTCTCAACTGGCAGTTTGAAATGGAAGAGGTTTGATCATAGTTTAGAGCTTTTCATTAGTTTAGGATACTCTTATGAAGTTTCTTAAGAAGCTTACCAGACGGTCGGAAGAAAAGGAAAGGGTTAGGGAATCCTTTGAGTTTAAAGATCTACGACTGCAACTGACCGACTACCTTGAAAGGGATCCTGATGCAAGGCTCGAAGAGTATTGGATCGAAACCATAGGCACGAGCGATGACGGATACTGGGCGTTGATAGGCAGGAGATACGGAGCTTTTCAGCTTTACGACTGGACGGGGAAATTACATCGTCTTCCTGCAAGACCTCCGTCCCAGTCGGTGACCGATATTGTCTTCAGCGGGAAATATTTGGGCATAGTAGCTTCACCTTACTTGGCCATATACTATCTGAACTCACCGAAGGACCCTCAAAGCTGGAAAACGGTAAGGATCTCTCAAGAGAGCCTCAGACCTACCGGAGGCTTAGACATAAGGAAGGGAACCTTGGCTTTCGGCGTCGTAGGGGAAAAGATTTACGTGATCGACCTTATGGGAGATTTATCTCAAGAGACGGTGGATTTCAAAAGCACTTTCATTTACAGAGATGCGCAGATAGGAGATTTGAAAACCCTAAAGATACTTCCGAGTGGCAGGATAGCTTTGGGAGGGACTCAGGGAACCGCTATATACAGCCTCGGAGGGAACCTACTCAAGAGACTACCCTGGAAACCTTCTAAGGCTATGGTAAATGTGGAAGAAAAACTTATCCTCGCGGACAACGAAGAGGGGAAAATTGTCGTTTACGATGCGAACCTTGATAACGTTGCTCAAGAGCTTGAGCTCAGCCACAGCGTATCTTCCTTGGACGTTTCCCCTGAAGGTAGCTTTCTCTTTACCGCGGATATGGAAGATAACAAGCTCGGTATCTACGATCTGAGGAGCGGAGAGTTCTTGGGCTTTGTCGAGGGTGTCGGCTACAGTGTAGTTAAGGTTTCAGCGGACGGAAGCATTTATACATCTCGCTGGGTTGACGATGAAGAAGAGGAAAAGAGGCTCTATTATTTGGAAAAGCTGGAAACAAACCTCATAGACTTTATTTACCCTCAGGAAAGGCAAAAGCAGATTATAAAGAATGCGGAAAAGATCTACAAAAGCCTACTTAAGAAGATAAAGACCGTAAAAGAAGAAAAAGACCTTTCCGATCTTCAAGAATTCAAAGACCTCGACAGTATAGAGATCCCTTTGAGGAAGGTAAGAGAACTTATAAACGACGCCCGTCAAAGATTAAAAGACAGGGCTCATGAGCTGTTCAAGGAAAAGATAGAGAACAAAATGAGATCCGGAGATATTTCCGGGGAGGACTACAGGGATGTAGAAAGAAGGATAGAGGATTCAGAAGGCAAATATAAAGAAGATTTGGAAAACCTTAAAGAAAGTTTGGAAAGGTTCTTCACGGAAGAACTTAAAAAGAAACTTTCACGCGTTAGGGAGGCGGTGAGAGGTGCAAGATCATCGGATCTGACCGAACTGGAAGGTCTGAGCGAGGTAAAGGAGACTCGGGAGTTTATATCAAAGCTACCTAAGGAACTTTACAATAAAGCTCTCGAAGATCTCACGAAGGTCCTTCAAGAGAAAGTAGTAGAGGAGAGACTACGCACCTTCTCCATAAAGATCTTTGACGATAAGGTTGTCTTTGGAAGGGAAGAGTTCCCCCGTTTTAGGGAAAAACCCGTAAAACTTCGCTGGCGCATAAAGGTGGAGGATAAGATCCTCCAAAACGGAGAAGTCTACGGAAGGCTCATATTCGAAAGGGAAGATGGCCAGATCGCAGAGCCCAAGCGCTACAGAAACATCCTCCTTCAAGAGGAACTAAAACACTTCCCCGAGTGGGTAGGAAGATATTTAAGACATCTAAACGGGCTCATGTCTGAGGAAAAGCCCCGCGTCCCGGAGCTCGTATCCTACGAAGAAACCCCTTGGTTCGTTCAAAATCTGGAAAAGTTTACAGCATTGGTAAAAGAACAGCTTGAATTTGCGGAAGGGATACTGATACTCGAAGGTGATGCGGGTGTCGGTAAGAACTTTCTCGTTGAGGTCTTTTCAGCCCTTACCAACAGACCCCTATACATAGTTCCCTGCAACTCAAAGATGGAGAAAGAGGACATAACCTTTGCTTACGAGTTTGATCCCCGAAGGGGAACTAAAAGGGTTTATTCTGACCTTGTAAAAGCTCTTCAGACACCGGGTGCGGTCATATACTTGGACGAGATAAACACCTTGCCTCCTTCCTTGGTAAAGATCTTTAACCCTCTCTTTGACTACAGAAGATATTTGGTTTTGAGCCACGGAGAGGTGATAAAGGCCCGTCCCGACGTTATACTCGTAGGAGGTATGAACCCTCAAAATTACTTGGGCGTTTCCGAACTGCCTCAGGACATAAAGTCGAGAGCGGACGTTATGTATGTGGACTATCCGCCTTTTGAAGACGAGAGGGGCTTTTACTATCCGGATGAGGCGATGATACTCAAAGATTACCTCGAAAGTCTGGCCCCGCTAAGCAGAGAGGACTTTACTTACCTTTGGTATGCGGTGGTAAACGACGTGAAAACCGCCCGAGGTGAGGAACTTAGAACCGAAGAAAGGGAAAGGGACATACTTATGATCTTCGATCTTCTCAAAATAGCTAACGAAATCAGAAAAGCTTACAGGATGTATCAAACCCAGCAGTCGGAAGAACCCGTAGAGTTCGTCTTCTCCATAAGGGATACAGTTAGATGTGCGCGGAGGTTAAAGAAGTTCGGAAATGCAAAAGACGCGGTTGTGGAAACGATAATTCCCAAAATAAGTTCACCTCTGGAGCGCGAAATAGTAAAGAGCATTATAGAGAGAGCGATCTCCTGATAGAAGGGTTCGGTGATATGGTAGCTTCCACAACGGAATCCTCCAAGGCTTTAAAGCCGTGGATCTCCTTAGGTTCGTAAAAGATAGAATCACCCGCGGTTAGTGTTACCTCCTCGTCAGGACAGATAAAGGTGAGCTTTCCTTTAAGGACACTTATAAACACGCTCGAAGGTGAGGTATGTGGCTTTACTTCCTGCCCACCTTTTAGATAGAAGCGAACAACTTTGGCGTTCTGATCTTCGTATGCAACTTCAGAAAAGACCCTTTCTTCGTTGAACCTTTCTTCAAGCCTCTTTACCTTTGCCATCTTTGCCCTCCGTTAGCTTTTTTACAGCGCTCAAGAACGTGATCTTCAAAAAGGCCAGAACTACCGCAAGGTAAACGAAAAAGGAAGCTAATTTCAAAGGATACGGTGCTACATCAACCGCAAGGAAAACAACCATGAGCGGAAGAGCTATTTCCAAAAACTTGTTTATCTCCCTGTCTGAAACTATGTCCGCGATGGTAAAGCCTTTTTCTTTGAAGATCCAGTTCCAAAGTATGCGGGGCATGAGGTGGGCAACCCCTCCGAATACGGTAATAGCTACAAAGGAAAAAAGGACAAGGTTCATGTGGAGACTCAAAATCTGTGGGTATCGGACATTCGCTGATAGAAGGCCGACGATCATACCCCCCAAGAGAAAAGGGAAAGCACTGAGAAAAACTTTGATCACGGGAGGCACCTGCGAAGGCATCCTTCTGTTTTTGAAAAGGGTATACATAAGGTATATGAAAGCTAACGCAACCGCCAATTCCGCAAGCCCTCCTAAGGCAATGAGGTAGCTGTTTGAAGCGTAAAAAGATCCTAAGAAGATAAGCGTTGAAACCTGTTTTGCCCAAAACAGCTTCGTAGCTCTTCTAATGGGTAGAGTTTCCATCATGAGCATTGGAATCCAAGCCATCTCTACGCCGTAGACAGCGTTAAGCATCGAACCAACCGTGAGAGTGTGTATCGCAAGTTGGAAAGGAAATGCTCCCGTGAAGTGGCTTAAGTTAAGCAAGCTTATAGAAAGCAGAAGGTATGTAGCGGACACACCCAAAAACTTAACCGTTATAGGAAGCCAGTTCCTGATTGTAAAAAGAACCTGAACGTAGAAGAAAACTGTGCCCGCAAGATACAGCACAAGAGCTAAGGGGGTAAAACCCAACAAGAGCAAAGGGCTAAATGACCCTATAAGTGCTCCGCTTACGTAAGAGGCTGAAGGGATTATCAGCTTTCTGTTTTGAGAGTTGGGAACTATCTGATACATAGCTCCTACGAGGATCGTTCCTAAAAACCCATAAGCTCCTATCAAGGAAGAAAGGTATATATCCCCCGAGTAGGTTTTTATTCCTACCGAAAGGAGAAGATTTAAGAGCCCTACTCCGAAAAGGAAAGGGGATACCTTCGAAACGTAAAACATGTTAGTAAGTAATCGATTATTTACTAATATAGAACCTTTAAGCAAGGTGTCAAGATCCTGTTAGGGAGCTTAAAATATTTTTCATGGCGGAAGAAGAAAAGAAGGAAGAGCAACAGGAAGGGCAAGAAATCTCCCAAGAGGAGCTTGCAAAACAGTGGGAAGAAGCCCTCCTGGCCCAACAGCAGGGCGGGGGAGAGGTTCAGGAAACCCAAGAGGAGACTAAAGAAGAGTCCGCTCAAGCGGAGGAAGAGCCCAAAGACCAACCCGCACCCGTTCAATCTTTTTCAGGAGAAGAAAAGAAAACAATGTCCATAGACACCGCAAAAATCCTTGACAGACTTATGGATATCCCGCTTACGGTGGAGGTGGTGGTGGGAGAGACAACTATTCAAATAAGGGATCTTATAAACTTAGGGCCGGGCTCAGTTCTTGAGCTTGATAGGGAAACGACGGAGCCGGTTGACATAAAGGTTAACGGAAAACTGATGGCTAAGGGGGAGCTTGTAGTAGTTGGAGAGAAGTTCGGCGTTAGAATAACTGA
>WFYK01000095.1 GCA_015490105.1 Aquificaceae bacterium
CTCCGCCAAGGACTGATTAAAGCACTCATATGGCTCCAAAACCAAAGAGTTAGAAATGTCCTCACTCAATACGACTACCTTGACATAGGAGACCTCTTAGATACCGCTAACAACACAAACGACCCCGACAACGCCGAAGCCACCGCAATCCTTAACTGGTATAGGGAATACTACACGCAGATAGACAATCAGGTAGCCACCATACAGAGCGCCCTTGATACTGATCTCCCCAACATAGACGTGAAAGCCCTTGAGAGGCAAGCATACAACAGCGCCGTAAACGTAGCACCTCTGCCGTAAAAGGAGTAAGGGATGATAGCGATGGACGAAAAGGATTTTATCAAGGAATTTGGGGAGCTTAAAGGGAGGTTTAGAAAACTTGAAGAAGATTTTAGAGAACTGCAGGACAGAGTAAGGAAACTTGAGGTAAAGATCGCTTTTTATTCAGGCATAGGAACCGCTTTAGGAATAGTCATAGGACAGCTGATAACACTTCTTATAAAGGGCTGAAAGATGGAGCTTGACGTAAGAGCGGAGCTTGTCAGGGACATAGTAAAGAGAGAACTCAACGCCCTAAACCGCACAAACCTTTTCCCCGTGATCATGGCAATAATAGAGGTTGAAAGCTCTTTCAACCCCTTCGCCATAAGGTATGAACCTCATTACCGCTGGCTATACAAACCTGAAGAATTTTACAAGCTCTACACTTCCACCGAGGAAACTGAAATAATCCTCCAGAAATGTTCAATCGGTCTTATGCAAGTCATGGGGGCGGTTTTTAGAGAACTCGGATACAAAAAGCCCCTTACGATGCTCTTCACGGACATAAGCGCTCAAATTCACTACGGCATAAAACACTTCTTAAGGTTCTACCTGAAATACAACAAAAGCATCACCCACGCTGTAGCTTCCTACAACGCAGGCTCACCACGGATGACGGAGGACGGGAAATTTATCAATCAGCCCTACGTTGATAAAGTCCTCCAAAAAATGGAGAGGTGGAAAACATGGGGAACAAAAGCAACCTAACACCTTGGATTATGGCTCTGATAATAGGCGGACTCTCCATATACGCCCTCTCTAAACCAAGCCGACCCCGCACAAGGGAAGAGTTAGACAGGGAGGTAAGGAAAGCAATAAGGAAATATTCAGCCCTTTACGGCGTCCCTGCCAAATACTTATACGGTATAGCCATGACAGAAAGCTCTATCCTTCCCAAATGGGCTTTTTCCTACCATCCAGACGGTAGGAGCTTCGGCATATACGGGCTTACAAGCGTGGCTCTAAGGGACATAGGTATGTCCATGGATCAGATTAAAAACTCCGTGGACGCTCAGACAAAAGCCTCGGCTAAATACCTCAAAAGACTTTACAGAGCTTTGGGAGACTGGAATAAGGCAATACAGGCTTACCACATAGGAATAGGAAATGTCAGGAGAGGAAGGACGGCGCCTCAATACCTCAATAAAGTCCTCAGATACTCAAGGAGGTGGTGAGGATGCTTCAGGCAATCCTGAGCCTTGCCCCTATGGTAGCCCCCGCACTTATGAACGTCTTTAAAAAGAAAGTCAAAGAGAAAGCCCCCGAGGAAGTGAAAGAGGTAATAGATGACCTTTTCAAAAACCAAGAGATAGAAGCCGAACTAAGCAAAGAGCTTATGAACGTCATAACTACCTACAACGAGCAAATACTGAAAGAACTTGAGATAAGGGAAAGGTCAAAGACAATAGACAAATTCACCCGCTTAGTTCGTCCCGTTCTTACCTTCGGGATAACGGGAATGTTTAACATAACCTTACTTGTGGGACTCTTTACGGGTAAAGTCTCTTTTCAGGAATACCTAACCACCTTAGCCCCCATTAACTCCATGCTCATAGGCTTTTGGTTCGGTGAAAGGTCAGCCCTTAAAGATCCAAGGAAGGCACTAACAAATTAGGTCGCAAAAATGAAACTCCTTAAAAACTTCACATGGAAGGATCTGGAGGAGATAGAGGAAAGCCTTGACCGAGAAGAAGAAAAAGAAAAAGTCTATATAACCCTTCCCAAGGTTCCAAAGGTAAGCCTTAGAAACTATAAACAGATAGCACACCAGATAAGGGAAGCTATAACCTCAAGCGGAATATCACCCGATACGTGGGAAGACCTCTTAGACTACTTTAACCTGAAAATCAAAAGAAAAGGCAAGTATGCGGAGACAACCTTAGATAAAGCCCTTGAAACCTACCTAAGAAAAAGGCTCGGCTGGAAGGTAACAGACATTTGGCGTGAAGTTATAGAAGCCTACGGGAGCATAACAGAAAAACCCCTTATCCCTCCCCCCGAAATTCAAAGCCTTCTAACCCAAGAGATGGAAATTTACGAACTCATGAAACTTCCCAACATAGAGGTGGTTATAGTAGAGAGACAAGGAAAGCCCAAAGCACCCGAACCCAAGAAACCAAGAGCAACCACGATAAAAAAGAGAACCCGCAGGGTCAGGGTAAAGCCCTCGGACTTTAAGAAGCTAATAGAAGAGCTTAAGGCAAAGAGCAAAAAGCTATACATCTTCTATGTCAAGGACGGCAGAAAAATAGTAGGCGTTCTTATTTTCTACGAAAAGCCTTAGAACATATCCTCTATCTTGTCCCTTATGTCTTCTACTGTGAAATTCAAATAATGCTTTAAGGTGTTATAGTTGGAATGCCCCAATAAGCGCCTTGCATACTCAAGGTTATTAGTCCTCTTCAGGATCTCAATAGCGAAGGTATGCCTAAAGGCGTGTGGATTATAACCTGTAAAGCTCTTAACCTTCACATAAGCGGTATTCCTTGCCATCTTAAAAAGCCTCTCTCCTTCCCCAAGCCCTTTTATATACTCCCTCACATACTCAAGTAAGAACTCAGGAATAAGAACCTCTCTCTTTACCTCCCCACGCTTCTTAAGTTGCCTTATCACTACAACGCCCCGCTTAAGGTTTATGTCTTCTTTCCTGATACCTAATATTTCGCTTATCCTTGCCCCTGTGAAAAACACAAATCCCATAAAGACCACATCACCCACCGAAACCGCCCCCGACCGATAGCGGTTCAAAATCTCGCCCCAGAGGTTTTTAACCTCCTCCCAAGTGGGAATTTTATCAAGCCTTAGAGCCATAAGGCTTTGCCTCACTTTGAACAAAATGGTTATTTTGTTCAATCACCGCCCAAAACCGCCCCCTACCGCTATTCCACCGTAAGGATACCGTGAGTTTACCGTAAGCATACGGTGGAGACACCGCCCTAACCGTTCCCATTTTCCCCGATAAGCAAGCCTATAAGCTCGTCAAGTTTTTCCTCATGCTTTCTTACGATCTCTATGTATTCCCTCGGCACTCCCGAAGCCTTAAGCACACCTATCAGTTCGTCCGTGTTCTCTATCCCTGTGGTAGTCAAATACTCGGTTAAATACCTTTTCTCTTCCTCCGTCAGTTCTCTATATATCTCTTCCGAGGTTTTACCCTCTTCCGCTAACCGTAAGAGCTTCAAGTAAACCTCCAAGGGATTAAGTTCCGAATTAGCTACTTGCTCTTGGCTTTCACCCTTCAGCTGTTTTACTTCTTCCCTCATATAGTCCAAAGCCTTTTGGGTTCCCTCTGACTGCTTCAAAGACAGCGCCCTATTGACCGTATCCAAGACCTTATTTATGAGTTCGGGATTTTCCAAGAGTGTATCCAAGACACCCTTATTTATCCCGAACTTAGCCCCTAAAAGCTCTCCTATAACACCTTTCAGCTCAGGGTCATCTTTAGCCACTTTAACAAGCTCAACAAGGTCATCCTTCCTGCTGATAATCTCCTTTATTACCTTCCAAGCTCCAGACCCAAGAGCCATAAGCACGGAAGGGTTTTTAAGGAGACCCTTTATAAGCTCTTCAAGGGGGGAGCTTTTCTTATTTTGAAGCTCCATCATCTTCATGAACATCTCAAAACTCTCCTTACGGTTCATCTTCTCCATCTCCAGAAGGTATTTAAAAAAGTCTCCGCCCCCTGTCTCCTTACGTCTTATTTCTTCCCTAAGCTCTTTTATTTCCTGCATCAGGAAAACTATTTCAGGAGACCCCCTTAGCTCTTCTTCGGGTTCTTTGGGTCTTCCCTCTATGAGGAAGGTAAAGGACTTACCAAACTTCCCGTTTTTTTTCTGTATCTGCACCGTGTATTTACCGCCCCCAAATCTCTCCTTTAGCCATTCCTGAATGTCCCAGCCTCTAAGCTCTTCAGGAAGAACGGAAGTTAGATATTTGCCGTCTCTTGTGATCTTGATGCTTTTGATCTCTCCTCTCTGTTCTTCAAGGAACTCCTCAAGGCTAATAAATTCCTCAAGCTCATTTCTCTCCATGTCTGAACCTCCTTTTAGTTGATTGATTTATCAGGAACCTCTTAATAGCATCTTCAGAGATCCAATAGCGCCCCCCGATAAAGAGGGCTTCAATTTTTCCGTCTACCACATACTTCCAAGCTGTTAAGTATGAGACCTTAAGGATGTCGGCGGTCTCTTTGAGCGTATAAAACCTCTCCCCGTTTATTGTCTCTGGCATTAACGAAAATATACACTAAAACCAAAGACTTATGAAACCGCAGACCCCCTTACTCAAACTAATACCTTAAAAAAATACTTTCCCGTGGTTTACCCTACATTTAGGGCTTGACTTCTATACTGTGATGTTTCAAGAAGCTCTACGGAGAGTTAAAGCTCCCTACCATGTTGAGCTAAGAAAGAACGCTCCTTGCTCTCCTAATACATCAGGGTTTAAA
>WFYK01000096.1 GCA_015490105.1 Aquificaceae bacterium
TCATAATGAGCATCCACTCGGAGGAACCGCTTACTATGGAGTCTTTGGGTTCTGTCCACGCCAGCACTATGTATTTACCGTTTACAGCTTTATTCACTTCTACCTTTTCAACTTCAAAATGTTTTTCTACAAGGGCTTTAAGCTTTTCCTCGGGGGTCTTGGCGGATTCTATCTTATCTTCACATCCTATAAGGATGAAAGCAAGAATCAACAGAGCAGAAAGAAATACTTTCATCTCTATCCCTCCTACTTTTACTTTTCAGAGAGTTTATGCTCCCACCTTATTAGCGTTTCTATGTTAAAAGTAAAGAAATAGTAAAATGCAAAAGGCACACGCATATATAAAGGCATCTCTCTGAGGATTTTATTAGCTTCTCTATCTATGCCCCCCCCAGAATTTCTCCATAATCCCGTTTAAAGCATTCATGAATTTCAGCAGGAGATAAGCTGATCCTACAATCAGGGTCGTAGCGCCTAAAAACAATACAAATAGCAGGTCTTCTTTACTATTTATCCAAGGACGCAGTAGCATAACCCACCAGACCAAGATCTTACCTATCAAACATAAAATGAAGTAAGGCACAGAGAGAGCAAACCAAAGATATACTACTCTCAAAATCCGGAAATCCCGCTTATCACTTAAGACGAAAGTTTGGACAAGCTCCCCTCGCTCCAAGAGTTTGTCAAGTATGTAGGCTTTGATTTTATCGTCCCACTGCATTTGTCACTCCCTCCAAAATTTTATAGCTTCCTCTATTTTATCACGAACTTCTTCTGGTTGTTTTTGTCGTTCACGCTCCTTTTTGATTTCTTGGCTTACGAGCTTAGCTATTTCATATATCTCCATCAGAGATAGCTTTATCCCTAACTCTGTAGAAATTTTAATCACTCTATCCACAACCCATTTGGCAAGCTCATAGTCATCTTCGGGAGGGGGTTTGTCTGAACCTTCCCACATCTCCCCCTTCCCCTCCTTCAGCCACTCGTAACTGACTCCAAAGGTGTGGGAGATGAGGCGGAGGATACGGTCGGGGGGTTCTACCTTGCCTGTTTCTATGTCTGATAGATAACTCTTTGAAATCCCTATGCGTTTAGCGAAGTCCCTTACGCTAAGACCTAACATTTTGCGAACCTCTCGTATACGTTCGTTCATCCGTTTGCATTTTCCAAGTTTCTTGGATTTTGCAAATGGATACCTAAGTCCGTTAATCGGACAAAATACTTGACAGCGTCCGTTATACGGACTAAAATATTCCCTACCATGCGAGCCTCCTTCGGTGAGATTATACGACAGGGGATAAGGAGGAAATACGGATCGCTCCTTAACTTCTGCAAGGTTCACCGCATCCACTACCCCAAGCTTTACGGAGTCATCAACGGCTCTAAGACCTCCCGTCCTCTCATCTTCCAGATCGCCAAAGACCTCAACATGCCCGAGCTCTGCTTCCTCTACGAGCAGTTCCTTCATGAGAAAAGGCTCGCATCTAAGGAAGTGGAAGACAAGGCGGACGTGTCTACAACTGAGAAAGGAGGTGGAAGGTGAAGGAAGAAAGGAAGTGGGAAAAGGGAGAGAGGATCACAAAGCTTGCGGCGGAGCTTGCTAACGTGTGCATTTCCGCTTATGAGGACTTTCGGAAAGATTACAGAGGCTGGGTCCCCTACAAACACATCGAAGAGGTGGGCAAGATTGCGATCGAGATAGGGCAAGCCTGTGCCACAGGGTGGCCGGAAGAAACTGCCCGCCTTATTTTCGAGTTAGCCCAAGAGTTATTTAAAGCCTACCTGAGAGAAGCTGAGCTTGAAGAAAGTATCAAGAAAGGTGAGCTCCCATCCTTAGATACTCAAGATAAATCTCAGGGAGGCGGGAGATGATCTTTTCAGAGAGAATATCCTTCGCTTCTTCCTGCGGTGACCACTTAGCTTTGAAGAATCTTCTATCTTTAGTTTCGACAGGTTCGCTAAAGGTTATCCTTCCCACATCCAGAATCTCTATTATCCGCACATTCCCGAAAGTTACGGTTGCTACTACGGTTCTGTTGGGGTTGTATCGGTATGTTAAGCTCAGGCGGTTTACTATTTCCTCTATCGTTTTACTCACTTCTTCGGAAACTCTTTCATCGCCGAAGAAGGTCAGGACTTTGTTCTTTACCGCTTCTCTGAAAGCGCCTTCCCATTCGGGCAAAGAAGAGGCAAGAGCCTCAAACGCTTTGAATGTTTCAAAGAGCTTTTTCCTTTCCATCTCGCTTCCTCCTTTCCCTTTTTCTCTTTTCCATTCTACAGCGGAGGTGAGGCATGTTCGAGTGGGCGTTCAGTGAGTTCTTAGAGCGCAGGAACCCTTATCCTTTCAAAGCAAAGCTCGGAGTGAGTGAAAAAACCGTTTACAGCTGGGTCTATCCCAACCACACACCGCACGGAAGGAA
>WFYK01000097.1 GCA_015490105.1 Aquificaceae bacterium
AAGGCGGACAGGCTTATGGACGAATTTGCAGTGGATCTCGAAGACCACTTTTCCACCGAAGAAGCCCTAATGAGAGAGGCGGACTTTTTCGCAACCACCTCTATCTCCAAGAGAGCACCAAGAGGAAGTTCCTTTACTCCAACCGTGACACGGGCGGGCTTTGGGATCGTTTCCTTGAAAAATTCTTCATATATGGTGTTTAGCTTGCTAAAGTCCCCTATATCCGTTAGATAGACGGTAACCTTGATAACGTCCTTGGGGGAATAGCCTGCCTCAAGGAGGATAGCTTCTATATTTTGAAATATCCTCTTTGCTTGATTCTCAAATCCTTCTTCGATCTTGCCCGTTGAAGGGTCTATACCTATCTGGCCTGAAAGGAACAAGAATCCGTCTACCTCTACAGCTTGCGAATAAGGTCCTACGGGTTTGGGTGCTTTGTCAGTTCTTATCTCCCGTCTCATTCTGTGGAATGATTATAAGTCAATCGCCTATGTGCATAGCGGTTACTGAGTCCCACTGAGCTACGTGAAGCTTCAGCCAAGGGACAAATTTCTCTTTTAAGAAGTCCAACACTTCTTTTGGATTTTTTCTCTCTTTCCAGGCATCGTATACCTTTTTGAACTCCTTTCGCATGTTGTCATGATCCGCCTTGTGCATCGGGTATCCGAAAAAGTCCGCCTCTCTCATTAGGGCTTCTTCGGTGGAAAAGTGGTCTTCGAGATCCACTGCAAATTCGTCCATAAGCCTGTCCGCCTTTTCAATGTCTCCGGATCTTAGGGCTTCGTATAGGTCGTTGAGCAGATCGATTTCATCCTCGTGAACCGCGTTCATAAACATATTTGCCACCTTTTGAATTTCGTTAGGTCTCACGAGCATGGTCAGACCTCCCTTCTTAAAGCTGCTTTGAATTTAGGACCTTTTTCTCTGTGAGTAAATGATTACTATCAGAAAAAGAGGGACAGGATCAGAGCGGGGAGCAAGTTAGCGGTTTTGACTTCCTTCGCCAAGCCCCAAAGCTTCAAAGCTATGAGCACCATCATTGCACCGCCAACACCAAAACTGTTAGCCATAGCCTGTTCACTCAGGAACTCTCCCCAAAAGTAAGCTCCTAAGGTTATGCTACCTTGAAAGAGAAGAACGAAAAAGGCAGAAGCCATAACACCTTTTCCCAAAGAGGAGGCTAAGATCGCAGAGGATATTCCGTCCATGGTCGCTTTTGAAAGGATTAAAGAGCTGTCGCCTTTAGTTCCCTCCAAAATGCACCCCATGAGCGTCATAGGTCCGACGGTAAAGAGAAGGGAAGAGCTCACAAAGGCTTCCGTGAAGCTTCCCCCTTTTCCAATCCTTTCCAGCCTTCCTTCTATGTCGATCAGGTATCCGATTATTCCACCCATGAGAAGAAGGAAGAAGACCTTCAGAGTTTCAACTCGGTTTTCTACTATAAGTCTGACTCCCAACAGCAGGGTAAAGAGACCTATGGAGTGGACTACCCCTTTTTGAATCTTCGGACTCAAAAAAGAAGATCCTTTCAGACCCAAGTAGGAACCTACGAGGATCAGGAAGAAGTTTACTAAGGTTCCAAAGCCCGGAAACATCAGATCTCTTCTTCTTGCTTCTCCTCCGCCTTTTCCTGTGCTTGCTTCGTAGCTTGATCGAAGATGTCCTTGAGTGTCTTATACACGAACTCAGCCCTGTCGTCCACCCTGTAGCGATCCAAAACCGCCTTTTGGGCGTTTTTACCTATTTCCTCCGCTTCTTGAGGGTTATCGAGGTAGTAAAGGATCTTTTCCTCTATGTCCGCCCTGTCAAGCGGAAGATAGGGTATGACTTCCTTTTCGGGAACGAGGAAACCCGGTAGAGTCCCCCTGAAGTCTATCATCGGTGCACTTGCCATAGCACAGACTTCTAACGGGGTGATACCTATGCCCGAAGGGACCGTATGAGGGAAGCTAAGGATAGAAATGCGGGTTCTTCCGAAGATCTTCAAAAGTTCATCGTGATCCTTTGTCTCTATTCTTTCGTGATCCTCCATTAGATCTCCCCTAAAGTCTCCGACAATCTTTAGGTTTATACCTTCCAAGAAACTGATCAAGAACCACCTCTTCCTCATAGTAGCGAGCATGGCAATATCGTTTACCATCCTCAGAAAGTCTTGTGGCTTTTCTTGGCGCCATTTGGCGAACTCCTCTTGGAACTGAGGGTTGAATATGGAAAGAACTATGTCAAGAGCGTGCCACACACTGACCTCTGGGTTGCGGAACATAAACTCCGCGGTCTCCATAAAGAGGGGGAAGATCTTTTCAGGAAGGTTCTTGCTGACCGCGTCCACGATTATCTGTGGATCTATGACGGGGCCTAAGAAGATAACATCTATGTCCCTTTCCTTTTCAGGTTCGGGAAATATAGAAAACTCCAAAAACGGAGTGATATAGCTAACATTTTTTATCCCCAAAACCCTTAAGCTTTCCACGTAACGGACGTCGGTAACCAGAGCTATGAGGTTTTGATGTTCGAGTCCGAACAGGTTTGGAAAATGTAAGTTAGGTTCTTCAACGAAGATTGAAACGTGAATAAATCCGAGAATGTCATAAAGAGGTTTTTTTTGACCGTCTTTTTCAGCAACTATTATCCCCGTTCCGTTAACGTCAAAGGTAAAGGCTGGCCTGAACTCTTGAATTTCCTCAACTACCTTCTGGACGTTGTTCGGATCAAGGGTTATTTCCCTGAGCTCTACACCTTTGTTTTTTAGGTAGTCAAAGAGTGCGTTCAGGTGTCTCAGGTTTCCCTCAAAGGGTGCGATCTTCAAAAGAGCTATTCTCATCAAGTTTCCTCCTTATGTTTTAGGGAGATTATATCTATAATTTCCCTCACTATGAGGGCTGTTATTATTGAGGAATTCGGAGGACCTGAAAAATTAAAAGTAACCGAAGACTTTCCCGACCCGCAGATCAAACCCGGATACGTTCTCGTTGAGGTAAAAGCGGTCGCTCTCAACCACTTGGACATATGGGTAAGGATGGGAGCTTTAGCGGTAAAGCCTTCTCTCCCTCACATACTGGGCTCGGACGTGAGCGGTGTAGTGGTCAAGAGGGGAGAAGGCGTGGAGAACTTCAAAGAGGGGGATGAGGTAATAGTCGCACCGGGGCTTTCCTGCGGTGTGTGTGAGAAATGTGCACAAGGCAAAGACAACTTGTGTCAAAACTACGACATACTCGGTCTCAGATCCAAGGGCGGATACGCTCAGCTGGTAGCGGTTCCCGAAAGAAACCTAATTAGAAAACCCGAAAACCTTTCCTTTGAAGAAGCTTCCAGTTACCCGCTTACGTTCTTAACCTCGTGGAACGCCTTGGTGGATAAAGGTAAGATAAAAGCGGGGGACAAGGTCTTCATTTGGGCGGGATCTTCCGGTGTCGGCGTTGCGTCCATTCAGATCGCAAAGGCTTTCGGAGCGTTCGTTATTACCACCGCGGGAAATGAAGATAAGATGCAAAAGTGCAAAGATCTGGGAGCGGACATCGTTTTAAATCACTACACCCAAGATGTAGTCAAGGAAGTAAGGGAACTTTTTCCGGAAGGGATAGACATAGTGATAGATCACGTGGGCAAGGCTACCCTTTGGAAAGGTGCCCAGATACTCAGAAAAGGAGGAACGCTTGCCTTTTTCGGAACAACCACCGGTGGAGATGTAGAGATAGATCTTAGGTATCTGTTCGTAAGGGAGATAAAGCTCAAAGGGGTTTACATGGGAAGCAGGTCCGCTCTCTTTAGGATAACGGATCTCTTCAAGAGGGGTGTTTTCAAGCCTGTAGTCGATAAGGTGTTTCCCTTAGAAGAAGCAAGAAAAGCTCACGAGTATTTAGAATCTTCGAAACACTTTGGGAAGGTAGTTCTTAAGGTATGAGGTGTTTGATAGATCACAGGAAAGTAAAAAAACCCCTTCCGTGGGAGGATATACTGGTAGAAATAGGCTTCGGGAGGGGTGAATTCATAGTAAAACTCGCGGAGGAAAATCCAAATAAGAAAGTAATAGGGTTTGAAATATCGGGTATATCTATAGAGAAACTTTTGAAGAAGTGTCGTGAGCTTAACCTTTATAATCTCTTTTGTGTTCACATGGATGCCTTTTGGGGTTTTTACTTTCTTCTTAAAGACTCCTCCGTGGAAAGTATATTTTTGAACTTTCCAGACCCTTGGTTTAAGAAGAAGCATCACAAAAGACGCCTTACTTCCGAAAGGAATCTAAACCTTTTTGCTCGCAAACTTAAAAAGGGAGGGGCCATAAGGATAAAGACCGATCACCTTCCCTTCGTAGAGTGGACTTTAGAAGAAGCTAAAAAGCTGGGCACATTTGACATTAATTTCAGAAAAGTCGATAGGGGAGAACCTCTCACCAAGTATGAAAAGAAGTGGATCTCAATGGGGAGAGAGATCTACGCGTTAGACCTCATTAAGGTTAAGGATCCTGAGCACGAGCTTGACGTTTCCATAAAGGAGGTGGAGACCTTGTTTCCTGTAGAGCTGGAGGGTAAAGAGTTTCTTTGGGAAAGGGCTCAGAACTTGGAGCTTAGGTTATCGGATTCGGTAATCCTGAAAACCTTCAGGGTATTTGAAGGGGAAGGGACTTGGATCGTAGAAGCACTACTATCTGAAGAGGGTTTCGTTCAAAAGTTTTTCTTTGAAATCAGGAAGACCAAAAGAGGTCTCAGGGTAGACATTGCGTCCCACAGTGAGGTTATAAGGACGCTAAACCTCCAGAGGGCTGTGGAAACCTTTGCTGAGAAAATTGCAGAGGATGTGTGATAATTAAGGCTAAGGAGGGCGTCGTTATGGCCAAGGGTCCTGAAGAACAGATTAAAAGCCTCCCCGCTCAGCTTGAGTGGGAGAAGGTGGACTTGGACCTGTCCCTTTACAAAACTGTTACCTTTTGCGGTATGGGGGGATCGGGTATAGTGGGCGATCTGGCAAAAGCGTGGATGGAGCACAGAGGCTGTAAGATCCCCGCTTTCTCTTACAGAGGATACGGACTACCCTCCTGGTTGAAGGGAGAAGAACACTTAGTCGTGTGTATAAGCTACAGTGGGAACACCGAAGAGACTTTAAGTAACTTTACGACCGCCCTTGAAAGGGAAGCCACCGTAGTGTGTATAAGTTCGGGCGGAAAGTTAGAGTCTCTGGCGAAAGAAAACGGGATCCTTCACATGAAGATCCCGGAAGGCTTCGCCCCGAGGTTCGCTCTGGGTTACATGCTTTCAAAGGCTCTGTGCCTTTTAGGTATCAGTGAAGAAGAGCTTGCGGACGCACGGGAGAACCTCCAAAATAACTACGAGGAAATAAAGGAAAAGGGAAGGCAAATAGCGGATGCCTTATACGGCTACGTTCCGCTCTTTTATGCTACACCCCTGACTGAGTTTGTAGCTTTCAGATGGAAAACTCAGATTAATGAAAACGCCAAAACCCAAGCCTACTTCGCGGTGATTCCCGAGATCCATCACAACGAGGTGGAAGGTCTCAACAACGCGGAGATAAGGGAAAAATTCTCCTTCGTGGTCATGTTCGATCCGAAAGATCACGAAAGGGTGAGAAGAAGGGTTGATATAACCATAAAGATACTCAAAGACAGGGGCATAAACCCCATAGTAATAGGCGGAGAAGGCAACTCCTATCTTGCGAGGACACTCTATACAATTCATGTGGGAGACTGGATGAGTTACTACCTTGCAGGCAAGTATAAGTTCGATCCTCTGCCCGTCAAGGTTATAGAGTCTATAAAGGAAGAACTCAAGAAATCTTGAGAAAGCTCATTTTAGCCTCTTCCTCTCCGAGAAGGATCCAAATACTAAAAAACGCAGGTTTTAACTTTGAGGTTATACCTCCCGCTATAGAGGAAGAGGCTCAAGGACCTCCCGTAGTCAGGGCGAGGATCCTTGCGAAGAAAAAAGCCTTAAGTGTCTGGAGGAAGTTTAGAGACTCAGTTGTGATAGGTGCGGACACACTCGTTTTCGTAGGGGAAAAGGTAATAGGAAAGCCCAAGGACCCCCAAGAAGCCAAGGACATATTAGCTTTCCTTTCTGGAAGAACCCACAAGGTAGTTACAGCGGTATGTGTGCTTTCTAAAGAAAAGCGTGTTGTTTTCCACGATGTTGCGAAAGTGAAATTTAGGAAGCTTTCAAAACAAGAGATAGAAAGCTACGTTGCTAGCGGAGAGCCCTTAGACAAGGCGGGATCATACGGCGTCCAGGGGTTCGGTGCGGTAATAGTGGAGAGGATCGTAGGGAACTTCTACACGGTTATGGGACTGCCTATACACATGCTGTATCCGATTTTAAAGAACCTTTTACCTCAGCTTTAAGGTTTGGAAAATCAGATCCTTTCCGTTCACACTGACCTTAACGTAATCGGGAAGTCCCTCGTAAGTCTCATATTCTCTGTCTCTTTCTATAGCACTAAAGGTTACACTCTCGAAATTCCCTATAAGCACGAGTTTATCCTCTTCCACCTCATCCAAAGCTCCGAGAGGGTATGGGTATTCGTAGTAGTAGAGTTTTCCATGTTTAAATAGGTATGCACACTTAACTACACCTGGATAATAGCTCCCCCCCGAGCTCACCATGTAGATGGCGTCTCCTTCAACCTTTAAGTTGCGCGAACCTATTATCTTTCTCTGAAGATCCCAAAACAGGGATACCTCCAGTTTGAGCTTTTCCGCACGTTCTATCACACTCAGGGCTGAATCACTACCCCTTAAGAACACGGTTCCTACAATCGAGAAGAGAACCCCAAGTAGGATCAAAACTACGAGGACTTCCGGGAGGGTGAATCCTTTACCTCGGTTCGATCCTGACAAAATAAACATCCTCGTAGAAGTAAACCGCCTGCCTCAAACGGGGAAAGTCTGGAATTCTAAAACGCTGAACACTTATTCCTTCGTGATCCCCTTCTTTAAGCTTGCGGTCTAAGGTGAGAACCTTATCAAAGAAGGTTTCGCTTTCGTGGAGGGTTTCCCTCGCTCTCGCGATCATCTCAAGAAGCACGGTAAAAGCTAAAGCTACTATGCTTATGGCAACTACAACTTCGAGGAGAGTGAAGCCCCTCTCAGAGGGACCAAACATCGATATCGTCCTCCGTTCCCTCCTGCCCGTCGGGGCCTACAGATTTCAGTTCGTAGGGCTTGTTAACTCCCGGAGATATGTAGATGAAGTCCCTTCCCCACCCATCCTTAGGAACTTTATCGAGATAACCCTTCCAGCGGGGAGGTTCCGGAGGAACGGTGGGCTTTTCCACCAAAGCCTTCAAGCCCTGTTCGGTAGTAGGATACATTCCGTTGTCGAGTTTATACTGTTCGAGGGCATCTTTTATAGCCCTCATTTGAATTTTGGTAGCTTCTATCCTTGCCTCGTCTACCCTGCCGGTTATCCTCGGAACTATAAGGGCTGCTATAAGGCCGAGGATTATCAAGACTACGAGAACCTCAATGAGGGTAAAGCCTTTTTTGTATCTTTCTTCGAGGCGCTTTTCGATCCTCTTTATGAACCTGTTGTAGATGCCCTGAGATACGAGAACGACCGCGACGAGAAAGGGTATACCCACTATTAAAGCTAAGACGATAACCTTAAGGAACCAAAGTAGCCAGTGCCAAAGGGTTATTTCCTGCTCCATACCGATCAACTATTTTAGCCTTTAAACTTGCAGGTCTCAGGATCGATGGTCGAATAGAGAGGTTGAACCTTCCCTTCGGGGGTGGTGTCTTCAAAGTCTCTGGGAACTCCGAGATCCTCTATACAGTGCACGAGGTCGTGGTAGAACTCCGCAACCTTCACAAGTCCTGTCTCCTTCCCCACTTCGTTGAACAGCCTTATCTTATCGGTAGCTTTACCCTTTCCTCTCTCGACTATAGCTCCCGCGTGACCGAAGGATACACCTTCGAGTTTCTCTTGGAACTTACCCGCAACGAAAGCAGCTACCGGGATATTCCACTTGCCCTCCTTGTAAAGTCTCAGGATGGTTTCTGCAGCCTGCTCTTCGTAAGTTCCTCCCACTTCACCTTGGATTATCACACCTTTGACGTTTGGATCGTCCTTTATCTCTTCGAGAACGTCCGCAAAAGTGGTGCAGGAAATGACGTCTCCTCCGAGGGCCAAGGCCATGTAGACACCCCAACCCCTTCTTTTGAACATTTCCGCGGTAGTGGTGGTCAGCCCTCCGGATTTAGATAGGATAACTAAGCCTCCGTCCGCGTAAGCTATGGAAGGGTTTTTGCCTCCTATGGCACCTATACGTGCGGGTATACGTGGAACTATGCATCCTAAGGATGTGGGTCCTACGATAGTGACTCCCCTCTCTTTGGCGTAGTGGTAGAAGTAGACCGTATCTCTTATGGGAACGTGTTCGGTAATTATGTAGATAACCTTTATGCCCGCATCGATCAGCTCTATGACCGCATCCTTTACGGACGCGGGCGGAACATACACAAGACCCGTATTTACGTCTTTGCCCTCCGGGGAGCTGAGAGCTTCTTTTACCGTGTTAAACACAGGTATCCCGGCAACCTCCTGACCGCCCTTTCCCGGAGTGACACCGACCTTTATTATCCCCGGATAAAGGGCTTCCGTCTCCGCAACTACTTGGGAAGCTTCCCTTCCCGTTATACCTATGACTATCACCCTGGTTTTGTCGTTGAGATACTTCGTGCCTACGTTCCAATTTTTTTCCATTACCCTATCCTCCAAAAGGGAGGTGTAAAATTTACCTATAGTTTAACAGAAGCGCCGATGCTAAGGTCGTTTCTTTTATTCTTAGTTTTCGTTTTCAGCCTTTCTTTGGCACATCACATAATAGGTGCGGGAGCAACGTTTCCCTACTTTCTCTACTTAGAGTGGGCAAAAGCCTACAGGGAAGAGACAGGAAAAGAGGTAGTCTACAGGGCGATCGGTTCAGGGGAAGGTATAAAACAGATAGAGGCCGGTCTTGTGGATTTCGGAGCGTCGGACGAGCCCTTAGATCCGCAAACCCTGAAAAAGAAAGGCCTTGCTCAGTTTCCGACCGCTATGGGAGGTGTGGTAATAGCTTACAACCTACCCGTAAAAGATTTGAAACTGAGCACGGAAGCCCTGTGCCTCATATTCCTCGGTAAAGTGCGGTATTGGGACGATCCGCTAATTAAAAGGGACAACCCGGACGTGGATCTTCCTCATGTGAAGATAACCGTAATTAGGAGATCGGACAGTTCCGGAACTACGTGGATATTTATCAACTTCCTTTCCAAAGCTTGCCCTGAATGGAAACGCAAGGTAGGTTACGGGAAAAGAGTAAAGTGGCCTGTTGGCAGAGGAGCTAAAGGGAACAAAGGGGTTGCGGATCACGTAAGGAGTCAAAGGGGGGCAATAGGCTATGTGGAATACACTTACGCAGTGTTAAACGGACTGAATGTAGCTCTAATCGAAAACAGAGAGGGTAGGTTTGTAAAGCCCTCCGTAGAAACTTTTCAAGAGGCAGGGAAGAAAGTAAGGTGGGATCTGAAAAATCACTTCTCGGAAAGCTTGACTTGGCTCCACGGAGAGGATACATACCCGATAGTAGGAGCCACTTTTGTGATCCTTTCCACTAAAGCCCCAAAGGATAAAATCAAAGAGGTCATTCGCTTCTTTAACTGGGCTTTTGAAAAGGGCGATAGCATAGCGGAAAGACTCCACTACGTTCCCCTTCCTAAGGAGCTGAAGGAGAAAGTGAGAGAATACTGGCGACTGCACGGATGGCTTTAAGTTGAGACTTTTTCCCGGATGAACCTGATCTTTTCCGGATCGAGTTTGTTTTCCTGAATCAGATCTTCCCTATCTTCTACTAAGGATACCGCCTTCAGGATCAAGTTTTGCGGAGGATCGCTCTCTTTCAAAAGGCCAAGTTTTCTAAAACCTATGATAGTCTTTCGAAGGTCCTCTATTATTCCCCTGAGCATCATGTCAAATTTATAACGATCGTATAGAGCGACCCTCTCTGCCTCAGTTTTTTTTACCAAGGCATTTGCAAAGGCACACATACGCATCCAAGTCTCTACGGTCTTACCCCACTCCTCCTTAGGGAGGCCTTCGAGCTCTATATTCATAAAGCTAAGAAGATACCTTGCCACATAGCGCGTTGCACTCTCTATGTCTTCAAAGCCTTCTAAAGGTTCTTCCCTTCTGAGAAGATGGGTGAGGTCTTTTTTCATGGGAGATATTTTAGGGTAAAAATACTATCGGGTTTTGACGGATGCCAAATTTTATAACCTCGTAGTGCAGGTGAGGACCGGTTGTTCTCCCGGAGGTTCCCACATAGCCTATGACCTGGTTTTTAGCTACCCTTTCGCCCCTCCTTACCTCTATGTAGGACATGTGAGCGTATAGGGTAACGTAACCGTATCCGTGGTAGATCACAACCGTCTTTCCGTATCCCCTCACCCAGCCCGCAAAGAGGACGTATCCCGGTGCGGTAGCGACAACTTTACTTCCGTAGGGTGCTCCTATGTCCACACCCGCATGAAACTCTTTACGCCACCTTCTCTTTCTCCACCCGTAATCGGAGGTAATAATCCCGATCACCGGCCATATGTCCGGTCTTGCGGTTTCGGGAGTTCTAACTTGAAAGAGATCCTCCCAACCTTTCGGTATTTCTACTGCGGAGGGAGGAGGAGGGAGGGAAAGGGAAGGCTCCCTTTTTGAAAAGACCGCACCCACAAATAGTATCAAACTAAGTAGTAGAGCCTTCCTCATCCAAATAAAAGACTTCGTCGGATATTGGATCGTTCCAACGTTTAAAGCCGGGCAGGGTTTCTATCCTATACCAAGCGGACCTATACCATATGTCCGTAGGATTTTTCTTTACGGGAGCTATCTGTGCCGCTCTCGTTTCGGGATGATAGTCCCAGTTCATGTAGTGGTTAAAGTCTTGAACTATGT
>WFYK01000098.1 GCA_015490105.1 Aquificaceae bacterium
CCTGAGAGGCCCCTCGGATCCTGAATGTTGCTCTGATCGTCTAAGGTGTAGTATCTGGGTATAACGTGGAGTATTTCGTAGTTTTCCTCCACACTCTTTCCTCTACCAAGTTCCAAAAGTCTCTGAACGTGAGCATCCGTCACCGGTGCGGGTGTTGAAGATACACTGACCGATTCCTTGAAGTTTTCACTCTTTAAGGAATGCCCGCTTACATTTATAAAAACTTCACGGACGTTTACCCCGGCCATTTCCTCAGCTTTCCTTACCGAAATGGCTATGGCCCTTGAGGCGGTATCGAGCTGTTTGATCACACCCTTTTCAACACCTACAGACTCCGCCTCTCCTACACCTATTATGTGGATACCCTCTCCCTCTTCCAGCTCGCCGATGAGGGTAACCACCTTGTCTGTCCCTATGTCTACTACAGCTACACTACTCCCCATTACTTAAAAATATTAGCAGAAAACCCGATATTGACTAACTTTACTTAACCAAAATGAACCTGTCGTATCTCAGATCAACAGTTCCGTAGCTTATAGCGGATGCCATTACACTCGCTATCCTGCTGGCTACCACTTCGTTTATCTCCTCCGCGGGCGGTAGTATCAGAGTGAGCTTACCCTTCCTAAGAACAACACGGGAGACCTTAACGTGGAGGTAGTCTATTTTGTCTACCGTTTTGATTACATACTTATAGATTTTGGGAAAGTTCTTTTCGAGAACGTGTAAGCTGTAGGTTTTAACAGTGATCAAGTTTTTTAGGTTATCGTGGGGAGTGGGTTTGAAAGAAACTCCTTCCTCGTCTATCAGGAAAAAACCTTTACCTACGGGAACCTTGGCCACCGGTATCCTCTCTACCACTTTAACTTTGAGCTTGGAACCCTCCCAGCGTATCTCCCTCGACAGATAAACCTTCTTAACCCTTTTCCCCACGTTTCTTACCAGAAGATCGAGAATCTCCTCATCGTCAACGGTAATGATCGAGGACTCTACTTCGGAAAGGGCTTCCTTTACCGCCTCCTCAGGGAGAGCACTTAAGCCCTCCACTTCGACGGAGACTATCCTAAGGGGAGGCAAATACCCTACCATTGGAAGTATGTATAAAAAGACTATAAGGAGAACTAAAACTCCCAAGACCGAACCCAGGCTTCTTATTAAACCTCCCACAGGACCCTCCAATTCACCTTATAAGTTCCTCTATCATTTCTTCAAAACTGATCCCTATCCTTTTACAGGCCATAGGGAAAAGGCTGAGCTCCGTCATTCCCGGTATGGTATTTACCTCCAAAAAGTAAGGGTTCCCTCGCGAATCGACTCTAAAGTCCACCCTGCAAAGATCCCTTATTCCGAACAGGTCGTAGATCCTTAAGGCAATATCTTGAAGCTTTGCGCTTAGATCTTTATCTTCAAGGAATACATATTCGCTCTTGCCCTTTGTATATTTACTTTCATAGTCGTAAATACCCTTTTTTGTTCTTATCTCTACCACCGGCAGAGCTCTTCCCCTCAACACTCCCACCGTCATATCCCTTCCTTCTATAAATTCCTCTATTATCACCTTTTCGGACATACGAAGAAGTTCTTTAAGGCTTTCCTCAAGGTTTTCAGGGTTTCTCACTACTTTCAAGCCTACGCTGGATCCCTGATCCGCGGGTTTGACCACCGCTGGAAATGATGACCAATTTAACCTGTTTAAACTCTTTCTCTTGACGGTTATCCACTTTGGGGTAGGGATACCTTCTGAAACGGCTATCCTTTTAGAAAGATCCTTGTCCATGGAAATCGCGCTTGCGGTTACCCCCGATCCTACGTAAGGTATGCCAAGGATGTCTAAGAGACCTTGGATTCTCCCGTCTTCTCCGTAAGATCCGTGTAGAGCTATAAACACCTTATCGGGTTTTTCCTCTATAAGACGAAGAACCATATCTTGGGTCAGATCGAGGATAACCACTTCGTGGCCGAGTCTCTTGAGGGCTTCGGATACCGCCTTTCCGGTTTTTAGAGATATTTCTCTCTCAGAGGACCTTCCACCCATTAGAACCGCTACTTTCAACTATCTTGACCTCCTCTTCAAGAACAATTCCTTTCTCCTCATAAACGCGTTTCTTAGCTTGAGCAACTATAGTTTTTACTTCCTCAAAAGTCCCTCCGCCTAGGTTTACCAGAAAGTTTGCGTGTTTTTCCGAAAAAGCAACCCCGCCCAAACGAAAACCTTTCATGCCTACTTCCTCGAGGAGTTTGCCCGCGTAAAAAGGATAAGGGTTTTTGAAGGTGGAACCGCTCGTGGGAAGGTTCAAAGGCTGTTTCTCTTGCCTTAGCTTTTTTATCCTTACAAAGTCTTCCTTAGTATCCCGATCGGAGATCTCCAACCGAAAGGTTGCTTCCACAACAAGGCCCATATCAGGAAAAGGGGAACTCCTGTAAGAGAAGCTAATGTCCCGTGCGGACACATCTATAAGATCCCCTTCCCAAGTCAGTATTCTTACACTCTCTAAAAACTGAGAGATCTCCACGCCGAAAGCACCCGCGTTCATAGCTACCGCTCCCCCCACGCTTGCGGGAAAACCGTAAAGTCTATATATGTCTTTGAGGTTATACCTAAGGGCTAATCTGATCAAGTCCTTAAGCGGTGTTCCTGCAAGGGCTTTTACTTTAAGGAAATTTTTATTCACCTGTAAAACATCCAGCCCTCTGATACCCCTCAAACTCAGCACCACTCCGTGCACATCCCCGAATACTGTGTTAGAACCGTTGCCCAAAATATAAAGGGGAATGTCCTTCTCCCTAACCCAAAGGATAAAGGTCTTCAGGTCTTTTAAGTTTTCGGGTTGAAAAAAGTAATCCGCTCTACCGCCGATACGGAGGGTGGTAAATTTCTCGAGAGACACACCCTTATATAATCCCTTCAAGGGCTTCCTTCCTCTGAATACACGTAGGACA
>WFYK01000099.1 GCA_015490105.1 Aquificaceae bacterium
CAGGAAGGAGATTCAAAACATAGCAACCGCGGTCAACTACTTGGGACTTGAGAACCTTAAGAAGTTTATAACCGCGGTTTGGATGTCGAGGTTTTTCGGTCAAGATCCCGCCTTCGTAGAGTTTATGAAGGAGGTGCTCTTCAACGGCTTCTTCCTTGAGGCTTTCGTGAAAAAGATAAAGGGCTACGGCAGAGATGAACTGTTCTTGGTGGGTATGTTCTATAAGATGCCCGAGGCGTTCGGAGTTGACATGAAAACCTTCCTCGGTTCCGTTCAGGTTCCGGAAGAAATAGTAAGAGCCTACGAGGACAAGAACCTTGAAGGCTTCCTTAAGATGATAGACGCTTTGGGCAACCCAGACGATCTAAAGGAAGTAGCTAAAAAGTTGGGTATAAGCTTTGACGAGGTCAAAGAAGCTCTCAAATATGCGGAAGAAAGTGTAAACCTCTTTAGCTGATCGCTTGGGGTAAAATTCCTTAAGTTATGAAAACGCAAAAGATCGTAAGGGAAGCCCAAAGTTTAATGCCCGGAGGGGTAAGCAGTCCCGTAAGGGCTTTTAAAGCGGTAGGCGGAGATCCCATAGTTTTGGTCAAGGGCAAGGGTCCGAGGGTTTGGGATGCGGACGGTAATGAATACATAGACTTTCTTGCCTCTTGGGGACCGTTGATCTTAGGTCATGCCCATCCGAAAGTAGTAAAAGCCCTTGAAAGGGAACTGAAGCAAGGCCTCTCTTTTGGACTTACAAACCCCCATGAGATTACACTGGCCCGTCTGGTAGTTGAAATGATTCCTTCCGTTGAGAAGGTTCGCTTCGTGAATTCGGGAACCGAAGCTACCATGTCCGCGGTGCGCCTTGCCCGTGGTTATACGAAGAGAAAATACGTTCTAAAGTTCGAAGGGTGCTATCACGGTCATTACGATAGCTTACTTGTAAGTGCGGGTTCGGGTGTTGCTACCTTTGGGATACCAGGAACGCCCGGAATACCGGAAGAGATAGCCAAGCTTACGATCGTAGTTCCCTATAACGACAAAGAGGCTGTTAGGGAAGCCTTTGATAGGTTCGGTGATGAGATCGCATGTGTGATAGTTGAGCCGGTTGCGGGGAACATGGGTGTTGTTCCTCCGGAGGGAGGGTTTTTAAAGTTCTTGAGGGAAATAACCGAAGATTTGGGATCGCTTCTGATCTTTGACGAGGTAATAACGGGATTTAGGCTGTCCAAAGGGGGTGCTCAGGAGGTATTTAATATAGAGCCCGACATAACCTGTCTTGGGAAGATCCTCGGGGGTGGTATGCCTGTAGGTGCTTACGGAGGTAGGAAGGAGATAATGTCTCAGGTTGCTCCGGAAGGACCCGTATATCAAGCGGGAACGCTCGCGGGCAATCCCCTTGCCATGGTTGCGGGTGCGGAGACCTTAAAAGAACTAAGGGATAAAGACCCGTATGCGGACCTTGACAAAAAGGCGAGCTTCTTAGAGGAGTCTCTAAGAGACATCCTAAAGGAAAAAGGCATCCCTCACACGATAAACAGGGTCGGTTCTATGATGACCGTCTTCTTTACAGAAGAAAAGGTAAAGGACTTTCAAAGCGCAAAGAGATCCGATACGAAGTTATTCGCTAAATTCTTCAATTCCCTCCTCTCGGAAGGAGTGCTAATACCCCCTTCTCAGTTTGAGGCATGGTTCGTTAGCACCGCTCATGAAGAAAGGGATCTTCAAGAAGCGGTTGAAAAAATAGAAAAAGCGGTCAGAGGTCTTTAATGCGCAAAACCTTCCTCTACGGTGCGGTTCTGCTTTTGCTGATTTTAGGAGGTAGTGTTGCCTACATAGGCTACAGGAGTTTCTCTAAAGAAACACTGTCGGTTCTGGCGAGCCTTAAGAAGCCTTACCTTGCGGTTGCCCTAATATTGGTCTTTATCTACCACACCTTAGATAACCTGCGTCTATTTGTTCTTTCTCGGGCGGTGAATCTGAAGTATTCCTTCTTTTACGGATATCTGACCTCTTTCGTCAACACCTTCGGAGCTACGGTAACACCCGCACATGTCGGAGG
>WFYK01000100.1 GCA_015490105.1 Aquificaceae bacterium
AGTATTCTCGGCGGGGTCGTCGCACACACGGGCGGTTGGCTCTTAGGAGAAAACTTTGTAAAAAGGTTGATCGGGGAGGAAAGCTTTAAAAAAGGTGAAGCCTTTATCTCAAGGTTCGGGCCGTGGGCGGTAGTAGTGGGGGGCCTAACACCGGTTCCTTACAAGGCGGTCTGCTGGGTGTCAGGAATTTTTAAGCTAAACAGATCGGTCTTCATAGTTTCCTCCTTTATAGGGAGGTTTCCCCGGTTTATGATCTTTGCCCTTCTGGGTAGTAGCGTAGGATAATTAAACCCATGCTGTTCTTCAGAAAGTCAGAGATAGAAAAGAGGGCGGAAAAGGGCGACAAGAGTGCCATCTTAGAGCTTCTTCGCAAGGGAAAGAAAGATAAGGCAAGAAAGCTTCTTGAGAAATTTGAAGGCGATCCGGATCTGACCCCCGTTTTGTTCGATCTGTATCTTCAAGAAGAAAACTACACCCAAGCCTACAGACTAATAGAAAAGTTCGGGGACAGCTTAGGAACCGCTAAGGAAAGGGCTCTTGTCTGCGAAAAATTCGGAGATTACAAGAGAGCGGTAGAAGAGTATCTAAAGGTAGGAGATTTTGAAAGCATCCTTAAAGTTGCAAACATCCATTACGCTACAGGAAATAAAGAGAAAGCGCTTGAGTTCTACGAAAGGGCTTTGAAAATAGCACCGCCTTTAAGGAAAGAAGAGGTTCAAGAGAAGATCCAAAAAGTTAAAAAAGAACTCGGCCTGATAGAGGAGAAAAAAGAGAGCATCTTAGAAAAGTTCAAGAAAGGTTTAAAGAAGACCAAAGAGGCGGTAGAGATAGGGATAATCTTCAGAGGGAGGAAAGTAGATGAAAGCCTCTTTGAGGAGCTTGAAGAACTACTCGTTAAGGCGGACGTAGGAGTGAAAACCGCGGTAGCCTTGGTGGAGGATCTTAGAAAGGAAGCGATAAGGAAAAATATACAGCTCTCCGATGATTTGAAAGAAGTAACTAAGGGCAAGATTCTGTCCCTGCTTTCCAACTGTGAGGGAGAACTTGACCTATCTTCCAAGCCTTCGGTAGTTCTCTTCCTCGGTGTGAACGGTTCAGGTAAGACTACAACCGTGGGTAAACTCGCCTATAAGCTAAAAAAGGAAGGTAAAAAGGTCCTTCTTGTAGCTGCGGATACATTCAGGTCCGCTGCGATAGAACAACTCGAAGTTTGGGCAAAAAGGGCGGGTGTAGATATAGTCAAGAAGGAGGAAGGATCAGACCCCGCTTCGGTAGTATACGCAGGTATGGAAAAGGCTAAGGAAGGATCCTACGATGTCGTTTTAATAGATACCGCAGGAAGGCTTCACACCAAGGAACCTCTCATTAACGAGCTGAGGAAGATAAAGAAGGTCATTCAAAAGCATTTTCCCCAAGAACCCTCAGAAACGCTACTCGTTTTGGACGCTACTTTAGGCCAAAACTCCTTCCAGCAGGCGCGGGTTTTTAAAGAGGCGGTGGACGTCAGCGGAGCGGTAGTTACTAAGCTGGACGGCAGTGCTAAAGGCGGTTTCATCGTAGCTATATGCAAAGATCTGAAACTTCCTGTGAAGCTCGTGGGTGTAGGTGAAGGTATAGAAGATTTGCAACCTTTCAGCGCTAAGGATTATGTGGAAGCCTTGTTAGAGTAAATGATCAAGCACAGACCTGTTTTACTGAATGAAGTATTAAAGCTCTCGGAAAAAGCAAACCCTAAGGTTTTCTTAGATTGCACGGTGGGACTCGGAGGACACGCGAGAGCTATCCTTGAGCGTTTTCCCGAAACTTACCTGATAGGAATAGACAGAGACGAGGAGACCCTTGAGATTGCAAAGGAAAACCTAAAGCCCTTTGAAGGAAGATTTTCCCTATACAAGGCGAACTTTACAGATTTAGACTTAGTTCTGGAGGAAGAGGGCTTAAAAGAGGTAGATGCGGTGCTGATGGATCTCGGAGTTTCCATGCTTCAGTTAAAGACAGAAAGGGGGTTTTCCTTTCAAAGGGAAGACCCTTTAGACATGAGGATGGACAAAAGTCAAAGTCTAACAGCCTACAAGGTAGTGAACGAGTATTCTGAGAAGGATCTTATAAGGATTTTAAGAGACTACGGCGAGGAGAGGTTTGCCAAGAGAATATCTAAAGCCATAGTCAAGAGGCGCAAGGAAAAGCCCATAGAAACGACAAAAGAGCTTGCTCAGATCATCTGGGAAGTGTATCCGCCCAAGCTAAGGTATGCCAAGATTCACCCCGCTACTAAAACCTTTCAGGCTATAAGGATCGAAGTAAACAGGGAGCTCCAAAACCTCCAAGAAGCGCTTCCAAAAGCCTTAAGCAAGCTGTCTGAAGGTGGTTTGATGATGGTAATAAGCTTTCACTCTTTAGAGGACAGGATAGTTAAGAGAAC
>WFYK01000101.1 GCA_015490105.1 Aquificaceae bacterium
GTTCACCAACTACCCACATCTTTTCTTGGGACTTGTCTACTTCTTGATCCCAATTGCTGTGGATGTTGCTTTAAACGAGGATATATCTTTGGAAGCGGTTATTCTGGGCCTTGCTATGGGAACTTGGGTTGCGGGTTTTGATATCCTTTACGCGCTTCAGGACAAAGACTTTGACGAGGCCCAAGGTCTCGGATCCGCGGTTGTAAGGCTCGGTGTAGAAGGAGCACTAAAGCTTTCTAAAATCCTTCATACTGGAACGCTGATCTTTTTGATCTTGCTGGGAGTCGTGTCGGAGAAGCTCTCTCTCTTTTATTTTCTGGGAACGCTGGCACTTGCGACATTTTTGTATTACGAGCACAGCTTGATAAAACCTTGGGATCTTTCTAAGGTAAACAAGGCTTTCTTTACCGTAAACGGCTACGTGAGCGTAGTGTTCTTTTTGGTAGTTCTTCTTGACGCTACTTTACTTTGAATTCAAAAACGCATTTGTCGTTTCCTTGAGCGGAACACTTTATCTCCTTTACCTCGAACTTCTTTCCGAGGAGTTCGCTCAGGAAACCCTTAAAGAATCCTGCCATGGGTTCACAAACGGGTTTCTCGCTGGATCCTATAGCTTCCACGAGTATAGACCCTTCTACGAATATGCGCCTCTGATCCAAGTCGTAATCGAAGAGATCAACGAGGCGTGAGGACTCCGCTATTATGGTCAAAATCTCCAGAGCCTCGTCCAAGCGATCCGTGTGAAGTTCGTATCTGTCCCTTAAGGTCTTGGCTCCCTTTTTACCGCCGAACTCAGCTGCCTTCTTCACTATCTTCCCTATGCCGAGTTTGGACATCTTGTGAACTTCTCTGTAACCGTCTATGAGGGCATCCCTGTGGATCAAGACCGACTCCCTTTCTATCGCTTCCGCAAGGGTCTTTATCTTGTCCTTTAAAAAACTCATCGCTACCAATTCTATCATCAACCGCCAATGACACAAGCCATAGGATCAGTTTCCACAAAGGGATATATTAAAGCGCCCTTTCGAAAAGGAGGTGATGAAGATGAAGTTGGTTTTAGTAACTCAGAAAGTATGTCCCAGATGCGATAGAGCAAAGAAGATGCTAAAGGACCTTCAGAAGGAGATCCCCTTTGAGTGGGAAGAGGTAGATCTATATGAGGTTCTTGACACGCTGACATATTTAGGTATAGCTACGACTCCCGTCCTCTTCAAATACAAGGAGGATTACGACTTTGAAGAGGATGACGTCATCTTTATGGGTGAGCTTCCGAGAAAATGGCGTCTCAAGGAAGAACTGCTTAAACTAATCCAAGAAGCTCCTTCAGTTTCCGCTGAGGATCACCGCTCTTCATGAGGGCGGTTCCTATCAAAAAGGCGTCTACTCCGAGGTTCATAAGTTCTAAGATCTGATCCCGCGTTTCTATACCGCTCTCCGCAACGAGGAAGGTAGCTCCCATCTCCTTTATCTTGGGACCTATCTCCTTAGTGAGGTTTACATCCACCTGCAGGCTGTCGAGATCCCTGTTGTTTACTCCAATTACCTGAGCTCCCGCATCGAGGGCTACTTTGGCCTCTTCGAGGGAGAAAACCTCAACGAGGGGTGTGAGGCCAAGGTCTTCTGAGAAAGCTACCAGACTCCTCAGTCTATCCGGGCTCAAGATCCTGACTATTAAAAGAACCGCATCCGCACCGTAAGCCTTTGCTTCGAGGATCTGAACCTCGTCGAGGATAAAGTCCTTTCTGAGGAGGGGAAGGTTGACGGTTTCTCTTACTTTCTTTAAATCATCGAGTGAACCGTTAAAAAACTCCCTGTCGGTCAACACCGATACAGCAACCGCCCCCGCGGACTCGTAGAGGGATGCTTGAAGGGCGGGATCCACGTCTTTTATCTTTCCCGCGGAGGGAGAAGCTTTTTTAACCTCCGCTATTATCTTGGTTCTGCAAGACATAAGAGCTTTTTTAAAATCGAAAACCTTATCTCGCTCTCCTATTTTGGTTTCGATCTCCTTTATGTTCTCTTTCGCCTTTTGGATCTCCTTCTCCTTTACCGCTAATACCCTATCTAAGAACCCCACCTTAGAACCCCTTGCGAACCGTCTCCATATGCCTGTTTAGGGCTGTTGTGTTGTAGCCCTGATAGGTTCCCCTGCGTTTTAGTTCGTTGACCACCGCTTGAAGGGTTTTGTTTTTGTTCTTCGGAGAACAGTAATCGGGAGCTATGAGAAGTTTCTCATCCACCTCCCCCGTTACCCTATGGACAACTACATTGGCGGGAAGTATCTCTATAAAGTCCGCACAGAGTTTAGCATACTCCTCTAAGGACAAGAGCTTAAACCTCCCTTCGAGAAACTCTTTGGCCATCTGTGTGTGCTTTATAACGTGAAGGGGGTGGATCTTGATACCGTCTATGGGAAGGGAAGCTATCAGCTTGGCGGTTTCTATAACGTCTTCACGTGTCTCGTGGGGAAGTCCGATTATAACGTGAGCACAGATCTTCAAAGGCCTCTTAGAAGCCCTTAAGACCGCGTCTACAAAATCTGAAACCCCGTGGGCTCTGTTTATGCGCTTCAAGGTTTCAAAGTTGGCACTTTGAAGCCCGAACTCTATCCAAACCTCCAAACCCCTTTCCGCATAGGAACTAAGGAGGTCGAGAACCTCCTCCGGAGCACAGTCCGGTCTCGTTCCAACGTCTATGCCCACGACACCCTCGAACTCAAGGGCGGTGTCGTATACCTCTTTGAGGGTATCCAGATCCGCGTAGGTGTTCGTATAAGACTGATAATAAACGAAAAAGAGTATATCCTCCCCGTATTTTCTCTTAGCCCTTTCTATTCCTTGGGCAATTTGGGTTTTGAGGGGAACAGTAGGGCTGAGAAGCGAGGGCTTTGAACCGTCGTAACAGAAGGTGCACCCTCCCACAGCCTTAGTTCCATCCCTGTTGGGACAGGTGAAAGGGAGGGCTACAGTTACCTTCTGAACCCTCTTGCCGTATTTCCTCAGGAAATATTCTTTCAAAGACAGAAAGGGGAGGGCCCCGCTCATAAGAGATAAATATAAACCCTTACCAGGTGAGGACCCTTCCCGCGGATCCCAAGGAGGGAAGAGCTTGACTGGGTGTCAAAAGGGGAACGTCGAAGGCAAGATCCTCCTTAGTCATTCCGTTCAGCTCAAGGGACTGAAGACAGCCTACGAACTGAACACCGTTTTCAAGGGCAAGATCCATGAAGCTCTTAAGGTTGTTTCCCCCTTCCATAGGATAGAGGTTCTCCGCTACACCCTTTTTAAGGAGCTGGGTTGCGGGGCCGGTAAAGTAAATTACCACGTTCATCTCGGAAGCTGCAGCGGTAGAAGCCAAGAAGAAAGCGGAGGGAAGCCTTTTGGGATTTTCGGGACCGGTTATAAGTATGATCACCAAATCCGCGGGCTTTTGATCCATAGCTGAAACCTCCTTTTAGAATTTAAGAATATTCTAAAAGCTTTGAAAACTTTTGTCCGTTCAAAAGATGGGTTAAATTGAATCTTATGGGGAGGGCAGTAGGGATAATCTTGGTGGCTCTCTCTTTGTGTCTTGCAAGGGAACCCCAAGTTTACTTTCTACAAATAGTTGGGTTTGTTCCCGATGAAAATGGAAAGCTCAAACCTTGGTATGTCCTCCTTGCGGAAGTTATAGAAGATACTGTGAGGTGCGAAAGGTCTTTCGTTCCGTCTACTGAGGAGGAATTTATAGACTTTGAATTGAAAACTATAGCCTACCTTACCCCTAACGGGGGGGTGCAAATAAGTTTTGACTCTATGGGAAAGTATACGAAGGCTGTAAACGTTTTCCCGAGCTTTCTGTGTTTTTTAATCCCTCCGGAAAAATTCAAAATAGAAGTGCTGGGTGAGGAGAAAACGTTCCGAGGAAAGGAACTCAAGGTTCTTAGGATATACCTCAAAAACGGAGATTATGTAGATCTGTGGCTTGAGAAGGGAAACGATAGGTTAGAGAGGTTCTTCAACGCCTACTTTAAAGCTATCCTTTCCAAGGATATTCCTGAGAAGGAAAGGGGGTTTTATAAGGAGATGGCGGACAAGTTTCTTGAGCTGGGCTATCCGAGGGTTATAAAACAAAGATACAAGAGTGACGTCTTTAATAAGGTTATGGTAGAACTTGGTGTCGTGGAGAGGCCTAAGTGATCCAAATCACATTGACTTATAAGAATATTAGAATATTCTTATATTCTGAAAAGGGAGGTATCCCATGATAGTTCTCTTAGTAGTTCTGACGGGAGTGCTTTTGGGCTTTACTCAAGAACTTACCCTCAAAAGAGTTATAGAAGATACCCTAAAAAACAACCTTGAACTTCAGGCAAGTTTGGATCAGGTGAAAGCCCTTGAAAAGGAATACGAATCCGCTAAGGGGCTCCTCTTTCCAAACCTTAAGTTTGAGGAGATCTTCACGAGGACCGACATACCCGCTTACGTTCTCTTTACAAAGCTAAATCAGGAAAGGATAACGCCCGCGGACTTTACACCCAACAACCTAAACGATCCCAAAGCGGTAAGTAACTTCGAAACGAAATTATCCCTCGAAGTGCCCATATGGATGGGCGGTAAGATCAGGAGCTTCAAGAGGATAGCTTTTTTGAGGCTCAGAGCGGAGAAGGAGAACTTCAAGAGAACGGAAGAAAAGGTGATATTTCAAGCTTATGAGACCTTCCTGAAAGCGTCCCTTGCTATGTCCGCTATAAAGGTGGCTCAAAAGAACTTTGAGGACGCGAAGGAGCATCTGAGAATTGCCCAAAAGAGTTATGAAACCGGCACAGCTTTGTTTTCGGACGTGCTCAAAGCTAAGGTTTTCGTAAGTAAAGCTAAGGAAAAACTCACGGAGGCTGAGAATAACTACCTTACAGCTTTGAAGGCTTTGTCCCTTTTGGCTAACACAAACTACGAGGGACTTTCGGTAAGACCCTTGGAGAGTTGTCCTTCCCTGAATTTAGAGGAGCTGAAAGCTAAAGCTCTTGAAAACCGCGAAGATCTCAAAGCGGTCCAAGAGTTTAAAAAGATTATGAAGGAAAGCTACAGGGCGTCTTTGGGGGATCTGTTCCCTCAAGTTGCAGGCTTTGTCTCCTACAGCCTTTACGATAAGGACGTGCCTTTTGGATCGGACGGTAAAGGTTATATGTTCGGCTTGAGTCTGTCCCTCAACTTCAACACGGGTCTGTCTCAACTTAAAAAGGCGGAGAGCTTCAAACTGAAAGAGAGGGCCTTAGAGAAGAGGGAAAATCTCCTAAGGAAGGCAATACTGTTCGAGGTGGAGAGGGCTTTCTTGGACTACAAGACCGCCCTTGCGTCTCTGAAGTCCGCGGAGGATAGGATAAGGTCCGCGGAGGAGGCGGTGCGCATACTCAAAGTAAGATACGAAAACGGTATGGCGAGGATGGTGGATCTACTTGATGCCCAAGCTCAGCTCGAAATAGCCCGTTTTGATTACGCTCAGGCACTTTATAGGTGCAACTTAGCTTACGGGAAGGCCCTTTTTGAAGCGGGAGTTATTAAGGAGGTGCTAAGATGAGGAGCTTTCTCAAATACGTGGTCTTCTTGGTTTTGCCGGTAACTTTGGTGATCCTTTGGCTTTCGGGTGCGTTTCACCACAGGATAGACGCAAAGGAAGTAGAACCGCCTACCAAGACAGTCAGCGGTATAAAGGTAGCTTCGGTAAAAGTAAAGGACAGATCTGTTCTTTCCTTCACCGGAACGATCGTCCCCTCCGACAGGGCGGAGATCTCAACGAGAAACATGGGCTACGTAGTTGAGGTGCTTGTGAAGGAGGGAGATAGGGTCAAAAAGGATCAGGTTCTTTTGAGGATAGACACAAAGGACGTCAGGGCACAGATAGAGTCCGCCCGCCAGGGGGTCGTTCAAGCTCAGAAAAACTACGAGATGGCCAAAGCTAACTTCGAAGCGGTAAAGAAAACCTACGAAAGATTCAAAAAGCTACTTGAGGAGAAGGCCATAACCCAGCACGAGTTTGACATGATAGAAGCCAAGTTCAAATCCGCAAAAGCTCAGCTCGAGTCTGCCAAAGCGGGCGTTGAGATGGCAAAGAGGCAGTTGGAGGCTCTCCAAAACACCCTAACCTACACGGAGATAAAAGCTCCCTTCGACGGGTTTGTGGTCTCCAAGTTCGTAGATAAAGGAGACATAGCAAGACCGGGCTACCCGCTCCTTATTCTCGAAAAGCCTCCCTACAAGGTTGAGGTGAGCCTCCCCGAAAGGCTCTACACCCAGATAAGGGTCGGTGACAAGCTGACCGTTTACGTTCCTTCCCTTAAGAAAAGGCTGAAGGCTACCGTGGTTGAAAAGGAAGCCTCTGTCGATCCTATGTCGAGAACCTTCAAAGTAAAGGCCCTCCTTCAAGGAAACGGCCTAAAGGGAGGTTTCTTTGCGAAGGTTTTCGTAGAGGAAAAGATCAAGAAAACGATCGTAATACCTCAGAAGGCTGTCTACAGGAGGTGGGACTTTACGGGCGTTTGGGTGGTAAAGCCCGACGGAACTTTGGAGCTGAGGTTCGTAAGAACGGGAAGGAAGTTCGGAAACATGGTCGAAGTTCTTTCCGGGCTAAAAGAGGGTGAGAAGGTGGTTGTGGAAGGACACGAGAGGGTCTGCGAAGGTTGTAAGGTCGGAGGTTAAGAGATGTATGGAATAGCGGGAAGGCTCGCCCACTACTTTATAGACTCCAAACTTACTCCCATACTCATACTCGTTTCCTTAGCTTTAGGTCTGTTTGCGGTAGTAACTACACCCAAGGAAGAAGAACCCCAGATCATCGTTCCCATGATAGACATATACATCTCCTATCCGGGTGCAACCCCCGAGGAGGTGGAAAGCAGGGTTGTCATACCCCTTGAGAAAAAGCTCTGGGAACTCAAAGACATTGAATACATATACTCCGCTTCCTTCAACGACGGAGCGATAGTTACCGCCCGCTTTTACGTGGGAACAGATCCGGTAAAGGCCCTCGTTGATCTTAACTCCAAGATGATGTCCGCCCTTGATCTTGCACCGCCCGGGGTAGTCCTTCCCCCTCTCATAAAGCCTATGTCCATAGACGACGTTCCGATAGTTACCTTGACCCTTTGGGGAGAGAACTACGACTGGTATTCCCTCAGGCGCATCGCTGCAACCCTTCAGAACGAGATAAAGAAGATCGAAGATGTGGCGGACGTCTTTATAGTGGGCGGAACACCCAGGGAGATAAGGGTAGTTTTGGACCCTCAAAAGCTCGAAGCCTACAGGATATCCCCCCTGTACATCGCCAAGTTGCTTCAAAGTGCTAACGCTCAGGCCATAAGTGGTAAAGTCAACAAAGGAAACAGGGAGTATCTCATAAAGGTCGGCAACTTCTTCAAGTCTAAAGAGGATGTTGAAAACCTCGTAGTAGACGTCAGAAACGGCAGGGTCATATACCTAAAGGATGTGGCTCAGGTCTTGGACGGTCCTTCGGAGATAAAGGACTATGTGTTGATGGGTTTTGGGCCTTCCGCTCACGTGAAAGGGATAGAACCTCCCGAAGACGTAAAACAGCTTCCCGCGGTAACCATAGCGGTATCCAAAAGAAAGGGAACGAATGCGGTCGTGGTCGCGGAAGAGATCTTGGATCTCGTGGAACATGCTAAGGGCAAGATCGTTCCTTCCGATCTGAACATCACCGTAACGAGAAACTACGGTGAGACCGCTAAGGAAAAGGCGGACGAGCTTTTAGAACACCTGCTCATAGCAACCGGTTCGGTAATACTCCTGATAGCGGTTGCCCTCGGGGTTAGGGAGGCTTTCGTAGTAGGTATAGCGGTCCCCGTAACCTTGGCGATAGCCCTGTTCCTAAGTGAAATATATGGCTTTACCCTCAACAGGGTTACCCTCTTTGCCCTCATATTTGCCATAGGTATCCTCGTAGACGACGCGATAGTCGTAGTTGAGAACATACACCGCTGGTTCGAAATGCAAAAGCTCCCTCCAAGAGATGCGATAGTGAGGGCCACCGACGAGGTTGGAAACCCCACAATTTTGGCTACCTTCACCGTCATAGCGGCTTTAATGCCAATGGCCTTCGTCTCTGGTCTCATGGGTCCCTACATGAGACCTATACCCATAAACGCGTCCGTCGCTATGTTCTTCTCACTGCTTGTGGCCTTTATCATCACCCCTTGGGCCTCCTACAAGTTTCTAAAGAAAGAGAGGGAGCACGAGGAGATCGACATAAAGAAGACCTTCTTCTGGAGACTCTACTGCAAGATTATGGCTCCCATGCTCGCGAGCAAGGTAAAGAGATACGCCTTTTACGGATTCGTCCTCATGCTTATGGCGGGTTCCATGTATCTCTTCTACACGCGAGCGGTGGTGGTCAAGATGCTCCCTTACGACAACAAGTCTGAGCTTGAAATAGTCCTTGACATGCCTGAAGGGACCACCCTCGAGGAGACCCTCAGGGTTGCTAAGGAAATAGCGGATTACATATCCCGATACAACGTGGTTACCGACTACCAGATATACGCGGGAACCGCCGCACCTTTCAACTTTAACGGTTTAGTAAGACACTACTACCTTAGACAAGCCTCCCACTTTGCTGAGATCCAGATAAACTTGGTGGGTAAGCACGACAGGAAGATCCAGTCCCACGAGTTTGCAAAGCTCATAAGACCTAAGGTTCACGAAATAGCCAAGAGGAACGGAGCTAAATATGTGGCGGTTGTGGAAGTTCCTCCCGGTCCGCCGGTCCTCTCCCCCATCGTAGCGGAAGTCTACGCTCCCGATAGGGAAACCCAAAAAAGGGTAGCCCTTGAAATCCTCGAGATCTTTAGAGATTCGGAGAAGATCACAGACGAGGGAATATACCTCGAAGATCCCGCACCCATGATCAACTTCCGCGTCAAGGAGGAGAAGGCAAAGCTCGCGGGCTTTACCAAGGAAGAGATCGTAATGACCATGAAAGCCCTCATAGGTGGTATGCAGGTAGGCCTCCTTCAAAATACGGATACGGAACACGTTCCCATAAAGGTCCGCTTAGCGGAGGAGTTTAGGGTCCCCGAAATACTTAACAACCTCAAGCTCGTAAACTCCAAAGGGGTAGCGGTTCCCCTGTCAGAACTCGTCGAGGTGGAGGAGACCACAATACCCGAAACCATCTACCATAAGAACCTAAGAAGGGTAATTTACGTGATCGGAGACGTAGCCGGTAGAGAAGAGGCACCCTTTTACGGAATACTTGACGTGAGAGACAAGGTCCTATCCGTGGAGAACCCTTACGGGGAGGTAGGTGAACTTTGGATGTCTCTACCCTTGATAGAGGACAAAGTTTACGTGAAGTGGGACGGAGAGATGCACATAACCTTGGAGGTTTTCAGGGATCTGGGTATGGCTTTCGCGGTAGCACTATTTGTGATGTATGTTCTTATCCTTGGATGGTTCAAGAGCTTCCGCATCCCCGGAATAATAATGGTTCCCATACCCTTGACTCTCGTAGGTATAATTCCCGGCCACTGGCTTATGGACAAGATAATGGGAGGCGGAATATTCTTCACCGCCACGTCGATGATAGGTTTCATAGCCCTTGCGGGAATAATAGTTAGGAACTCTATCCTCCTCGTTGACTTCGCGGAACAGCGCATAAGGGAGGGTATTCCCGTTCACATGGCTGTGGTGGAAGCGGGAGTAATAAGGACCAGACCCATCCTCCTTACCGCGGTTGCGGTCATAATAGGTGCTTTCGTTATACTCTTCGATCCCATATTCAACGGGCTGGCCATATCCTTGATCTTCGGAACCATAGGATCAACTACGCTCACCTTGGTTCTTATTCCCCTTATGTATTACGCTTCCAAGACTAAGGGTATGCCCCCTGAGGCTTGTCCTACACCTGAGGAAATCAAGAGAGACCTGCTGGCGGACTGATGAGGTTGGTTTATAATATTTATCTGGCCGGAGCCGTAGTTCAGCCTGGTCAGAACGCCGGCCTGTCAAGCCGGAGGTCGCGGGTTCAAATCCCGTCGGCTCCGCCATTTTTACTATCAAAAGTCTCTTCCCTTGAATGGACAAGATAGTCATAAGGGGAGCCCGTCAGCACAACCTCAAGAACATAGATCTCGAAATACCCAAAAATAAGCTAGTCGTTATAACGGGTCCCTCTGGATCCGGTAAATCTTCCTTGGCCTTTGACACCATATACGCGGAGGGACAAAGGAGGTATGTAGAGTCCCTGTCTTCTTACGCCCGCCAGTTTTTGGGCGTAATGGAAAAGCCGGATGTGGATCTGATAGAAGGTCTCTCTCCCGCTATAGCGATCGATCAAAAAACTACTTCGAAAAACCCCCGATCCACGGTAGGGACGGTTACGGAAATATACGACTACCTGAGGGTTCTTTGGGCAAGCGTGGGGAAACCTCACTGTCCTGTGTGTGGAAGGCTTCTGGAAGGATTATCCGCCCACGAGATACTCGAAAAGATCTTTGAAGAATTTGAGGGAACCCGCATTATGGTCTTGGCGCCCGTGGTAAGAGGCAGGAAGGGGGAGTTCAAAGATCTCATGAGAGACCTCGACAGGATGGGATTTACCAGAGTGAAGGTGGACGGAGAGCTCAGGCGAATTATAGAGGTCCCTCCCCTTGAAAAGAACAAAAAGCACACCATAGAGGTGGTAGTAGACAGGCTGACCCTCACCGAAGAGGACAGGGCGAGACTTTTAAACTCTCTGGAAAAGGCACTCGAACTTGCCCAGGGGCTTGTAAAAGTTGAAGAGGTAGGAGGAGAGAGGGAGTTTCTCTTCAGCGAAAAGCTCGTCTGTCCCGATCACAGGTTTTCTATTCCCGAAATCTCACCGAGGCTTTTCTCTTTCAACTCTCCTTACGGGGCTTGTCCCACCTGCAAAGGTCTCGGGGTAAAGTGGGAAGTGGACGAGAGTTTGTTAGTTGACCCGGAGGAACCTGCGGTATGGGCCTTTAGAATCACAGATTCCGCGCTCTTTGGATATCTAAAGTTTCCCATAGCTAACGTTCTTAGAAAACTCGGCTACGATCCGAGAACCCCTTTCAAGAAGCTCCCGGAAAGGGTAAGAAAAATACTCCTATACGGAAGCACTCAGGAATTGGAGTTCGAAGGGATAATCCCCCACTTGGAGAGAAGGTTCTTAGAAGAGGACTCAGAGAGGGTCAGGGAAGAGATAGGGGAGTTCATAGTAGAGAAACCCTGTCCCGCCTGTAAAGGCTCGCGTCTCAGAGACGAGGCCCTCGCGGTCTTAGTAGCGGGAAAGAGCATCTGGGACATTGTGAACATTCCCGTAGGGAAGGCAAAGGAGTGGATAGATAAACTACCCGAGGTCTTAAGTGAAAGGGATCTCCTTATAGCGGAGAGGCTCATAAAGGAGATATCCGAAAGGCTCGGTTTTTTGGTGGACGTAGGCCTTGATTATCTTTCCCTTGCAAGAAGCGCAACAACACTGTCCGGCGGTGAGATGCAGAGGATAAGGCTTGCCACTCAGGTGGGGTCTAAACTAACGGGGGTCATATACGTTCTGGATGAACCTTCCATAGGTCTTCATCCCAGAGACACACACCGTCTGATAAACACCCTAAAAGAGCTCAGAAACGTGGGGAACACCGTAATAGTTGTGGAACACGATCCGGAAACCATAGAGTCCGCGGATTTTATAGTAGAGCTCGGACCGGGCGCGGGAAAAGAGGGCGGACAGGTGGTGGCAACCGGATCCGTGGAGGACATAAAGAAAAACCCGGCCTCACTCACGGGTGCTTACCTCTCGGGAAGACTCAAGATAGAGGTCCCGGAAAGGCGAAGGGTCCCGTCGGATAAGTTCATCCACATAGTAGGTGCTAAGGAGCACAACCTCAAGAACATCACCGTCGAAATACCTGTAGGGCTTTTTGTCTGCATAACCGGGGTTTCAGGATCCGGAAAGTCAACCCTGATCTACGACGTCCTTTATAAATACGCCAAAGCCTTTTTCTACAACTCCAAAGAGATCCCCGGAGAGGTGGATAGAATAGAAGGCCTTGAAAACTTTGAAAGGGTCATAAACGTAGACCAGTCCCCCATAGGCAGGACACCTCGGAGTAACCCGGCAACCTACACCAAGATCTTCGACCTCATAAGACAGCTCTTTGCGAGCACCCCCGAGGCCAAAGCGAGGGGATACAAACCGGGGAGGTTCTCCTTCAACGTTAAAGGAGGAAGGTGCGAAGCCTGTCAAGGAGAGGGTGTCATAAAGGTGGAGATGCACTTCCTACCTCCGGTTTACGTGACCTGTGATGTTTGTAAAGGGAAGCGCTACAACAGAGAAACTCTGGACATCTACTACAAGGGTAAAAACATAGCGGATGTCCTCGACATGACCGTGGACGAAGCCTTAGAGTTCTTCGAAAACGTTCCTTCCATAAGGAGAAGACTTCAGCTCCTTAAAGATGTAGGTCTCGGATACATAAAACTCGGCCAGCCCGCACCTACCTTGTCGGGCGGAGAAGCTCAGAGGATAAAGCTCGCCCGTGAACTTTCCAAGAGGGAATCAGGAAAGACCCTGTATCTTCTGGATGAGCCTACCACGGGCCTTCACATGGACGACATAAAGAAGCTCGTAGACGTCCTTCAGAGGCTCGTAGACAGGGGAAACACCGTAGTAGTTATAGAGCACAACCTCGACGTTATAAAGTGTGCGGACTGGATAATAGATCTGGGTCCCGAAGGAGGAGATCGGGGAGGGGAGGTGGTTGCCCAAGGTCCTCCCGAAGAGATAGCTAAAAATCCCAAATCTTACACGGGGAGGTTTTTAAAGAAGTATCTGAGATGAATCAGCTAAAGCTCAAATTTAAGGGTTTAGACTCTTGTATAATGCTCCGCGGAGGAAGGCAAAATGTGGAGAGTGGTATACACAGGACAAAGGCCTCACTATGAGAACATAGCACTCGATCAGATAATGCTTGAGCTTAAAGCTGAAGGTAAGATCCCCAACACAATAAGGTTTCTCCAGTTCAAGCCCGAATGTGTTCTCATCGGTTACCACCAAGCGGTAGAGCAGGAGGTAAGGGAAGAATACACCTCAAGGGAAGGTATAGAGGTAGGAAGGAGGATAACCGGCGGAGGAGCCATATACTTTGACGAGACCCAGATAGGGTGGGAGATAATAGCGGACAGAAGGGATCTGGGAGATTTAAGCTACGAGGAGCTTACCCGAAAGATCTGCACCGCCGCAGCGAAAGCTCTTCAAAAGCTCGGTGTCAACGCCCAGTTCAGACCCAGGAACGACATAGAGGTTGACGGAAAGAAAATATCCGGAACAGGAGGGGTTTTCGAAGGGAACGCCTTCCTCTATCAGGGAACGGTTCTTGTAGATTTCAACGTGGAGAGGATGTTAAAGTCCCTCCAGATACCCGTAGAGAAACTTACCTCTAAAGGCATAAAGGCTGCGGAAGACAGGGTAACTTGGCTAAAGAGAGAGTTAAAGAGGGTTCCCTTAAAAGAGGAGATCTTTGAGGCTTTTGTTTGTGCCTTTGAGGAGGAATTTGGCATAAAGACCCAGTGGGGGGATCTGACGGAAGAAGAGAAAAAGCTTTTAGAGGAAAAGAAAGACTACTTCAAGAGCGAGGATTGGATCTACAACGTCAAAAGGGCTCCCGATACCTCGGAGGTCCTATACGGCATATACAGGTGTCCGGGGGGAACCTTCAGGGTATCCGCTAAGGTGGACACTGAACGCAAGGTCCTTCAGCAGGTGATCATAAACGGAGACCTTTTCATACATCCTAAAAGACTAATCTACGATCTTGAAGCTTATCTCAAGCACACACCCATAGAGGAGGTGGAAAAGAGGATCCGTGAGTTTTTCAGAAACAGGGAGTTTGAGTCGGTAAACCTCACTGTTGACGATTTTGTTGAGGCTGTAATGTTCCCTTTGAGGAAGATCGAAGCTGAGGATCTGGGCATAGAAAAAAAAAGCCTCAACAGAGTGATAGGTAGCATAGGAGGGTCTCTCAAGGAGAACATAAAGAAAGCTAAAGTGATGCTCCTTCCTTACTGTGCAAAGCCCACTTGGTGTGACTACAGACACACGGACGACTGCGGGGAATGCGGTGGTTGCACCGTAGGTGATCTCTACCGAATGGCCTACGAGAAGGGTATGATTCCCATAACTATAACGAGCTTTGAGATGTTAAGGGATGTTTTGCGCTGGTGTGGGGAAAACGGTTATACCTACATTGGTCACTGCTGTTACGAGTTCTACGAAAAGAGGTATGAAATATTCAAAAAGGCTAAAGACTGGGGAGCTAACGGCGTTCTCATAGACATAATAGGAACCACCTGCTACGACTTGGGAGTCGAGGAGGAAGAGAAAGCTTACCACGGCGAGTTTCAAGTAGAGCTCGATCTTTACGTAGAAGACTCGGAGAAGCTCCTCTCTTTAAAGGAAAACGTAGAAGGGGTGGACAAGAAGGAGAAAAAACCAAGACCTGTCCCCTCACAATACCTAAAGGACTTTATCCCAGAATACTACAAGATCCCAAAAGTAGTTTCAGGTCCAGAAGAGGACAGAACCCGCCTTCCCATAGTTAAAGAGAAAGACAAGAACGTAGGGTTCATCAAAGGCCAAAAGGTTAGCTATGAGGAGGCTCTCAAGGAAGCTATAAAACTTCTAATCGAGGCGGAAAGGCCCACCATAATTGTAGGTCCTTTGGTTTTATGGCGCTGGAATAAAGAAAGTGAAGAAAAGGCGAAGATAATAAAGGAACTTAAAGATCTATTTCCCAAACTAAACGTTCACATCCTTCCCGACTACAGACCCAAGAACAAACAGTTTGACCCCGCACGCGAAGTTGATCCGCCCAACCCTCACCTTTCTATACTCCACGGCAAACACGATGTGACTGTGATGATAGGGGTTCACTGCTACAGAACTGACTTTGTAATAAGGCTTTTGAAAAAACACACCGATACGAAGATCGTTACCCTTTGCAACCTCTACGGACATCCCGATGCGGACGTATCTTTAAGCGGTATGAACCCAGAAAAACTCAGGGCTTTCTTTGAAGAGGTGAAAGCCTGTTCTTTGACTCAAACCTGAAGATTAGTGTAGATTAGTTAAGAAAAAAGAAAAAAAGGAGGAGGAAAATGCCTTATAAACTTCAAGAGAGTTTTTTAAACACCGCCAGGAAGAGAAGGGTAAAGGTTTCTGTTTACTTAGTAAACGGGGTTCGCCTTCAGGGAAAGATAAGGTCCTTTGACATGTTCACCATCCTGCTCGAAGATGGGCGTCAGCAGACCCTCGTATACAAACACGCCATAACAACAATAATCCCTCACGAAAGACTCGAAATAGAGTTTGAGGAGGCGGGGATCCCCGGGCAGGGTTAAAACATACCCGGGGGCTTACCCTTAGAAACAACGAGCCTCTCTACGGGCTCTCCGCCCTTGAGGTGTTTGGAAACGATCTCTTCCACATCTTCCGCTTTAACGTTCCCATACCAAACACCGTCAGGATAAACGACTATAGTGGGTCCCATCATACAAGGACCCAAGCAACCGGTGGGTGTTACCGCAACGCTCATGAAAAGCTCAGGATCCTGCTGAAGCTTTTCCATAAAGACCTGATAGAGATCCCTCGATCCTTTATCCGCACAAGACCCCTGAGGATGTCCGGGGGGTCTTTGATTTACGCATATGAAAACGTGCTTGAACTCCATCCGCTTACCTCCGCTTAAGGGTTTTGTTTAAAAAAAGATACTACACCTCCGACAGCGGAGGGCGGATAAAATAGACCAAGATCTCTAAGGAGGAAAGGAGATGATCGACGTTGCCTTCGCCCAGTCCAAGGGAGGACCCGATCCGGTAGGAGCCATTCTGTTCCAAATACTCTTCTTGGTGGGAATCTTTGCCATCTTTTACTTCCTGATAATAAGGCCCCAGAAGAAGGAAAGGGAACGTCACAGGAAGTTCTTGGAAGATCTCAAGAAAGGAGATAAGGTTATCACCTCTTCGGGTATCTGGGGAACGGTAACGGACATAGGCGACAGAACCATAACCTTGAAGGTAGACTCAAACACCAAGATAACCTTCTCAAAAGAGGCGATCATGACATACCAGCCCGACTACAAGAAAGCTAAGGAGAAAGAGGAAAAATGAGGATAGTCAGCGGTATGAGGCCCACTGGCCAGCTTCATATTGGCCACTACTTCGGGGTTATAGAAAACTGGAAAAAACTTCAGGAAGAACACGAAACCTTCTTCTTCATAGCGGACTGGCACGCCCTTACCACAGCCTATAAGAACGTAGAAGCACTTAAAAGTAACGTGGAAGAGGTGATGATCGACTGGATAGCCCTCGGGTTGGATCCCGAAAAAAGCACCCTCTTTATCCAATCAAAGGTGAAGGAACACGCGGAGCTTCACCTTCTCTTCTCTATGATTACCCCGAAAAGTTGGCTCGAATGGAATCCCACTTACAAGGATATGAAATTTAACCTCCTCAGACTGCAAGAGGTGGTAGATCAGTTCAAAGAAAGGCTCAAAGATCCTGTTTTGAGGATCGTAGAAGATCTTCCCTACGAGGTTGTGGAAAAGGAAAAGTTTATCGAAAGACTTTTAGAAGATCTGTCTGAAACACTGCTGGGGGCACTCATAGAAGGGGAGATAGAGCCCGACCTTTTGAAAAAGCTAAACGTTTCAAAGAGAGAGTTTTACGAGACAGACACTTACGGATTTTTGGGGTATCCGGTTCTACAAGCCTCGGACATCCTCATATACAAAGGGGAAGGTGTCCCCGTCGGAGAGGATCAACTGCCTCACGTGGAACTCACCCGCGAGATCGCAAGGAGATTTAACCGTCTATACGGCGAAATATTTCCCGAACCTAAAGCCTTGCTCACCGAAACCCCTAAGCTTCCCGGAACCGACGGCAGGAAGATGAGCAAATCCTACAACAACGCCATATTCTTCAGCGACACGAAGGAAGAGGTTCAAAGGAAGGTTATGAAAATGTTCACCGACCCGCAGAAACTCAGGAAAAACGATCCCGGAAGACCCGAGGTGTGCCCGGTCTTTAGCTACCACAGGATATTCTCCTCTGAAGAGGCTAAGGTTTTACAGATAGAAAAGGACTGCAAAAGCGGAAC
>WFYK01000102.1 GCA_015490105.1 Aquificaceae bacterium
CTATAGACCACCTTCTTTCTGTGGTTTTCGACCACCTTCACGGGCTCGACCCCCAGCTCTCCCTCGTTGCTTCTCCCGTATACTATTTCAAACTTCTTCAGGAGGTTCTTCCTGACAAGATCGTAGAACTCCTCCTGCCAAGGGTTCAGGTAGTGAAATCTCCTCTCCCCTTCGGGGGTTCTGTAGACGGTTATTGGGGAGAGGCACCAGACCGTTATCTCTTCCTCGACCTCGGGTTTGACGAGCTCTATAGATGAAAGGCTCACCCTGTTCTTTCCCAGGATCAGGTTACCTCTTTTCAAGAAAGTCTTTACAGAAGAGGAGACTATGTCCATTAGGGGGGAGGCGAAGTAGAGGGTTACGTTTGGCTCGAAGAAGAGGATACCTTTTCTTCTGTCCTTTTTTTGTAGTCTCCCTATAACCTTGGAGAATGTGAAGAGCTTGAACCTCCTCTTCCCGTAAGGAAAGCCTATATCGTGGAGGAACTTCGATAGCAGGGGGTCCATGTTCCTGTAGAAGAAGGCCTGGAGTATGTGGTTGTAGTTTTTGGGCAGGATTATAAAATCTTGCCCGGATAAATTTATCTTAACTATCATCTTCTTTAGAGATTTCTCTCTACTACGAAATCCACAAGCTTGAGGATCTCCCTTTTAAATTCATTTTCGGGGAAGGTTTTAAGTAGATTTTTTGCTTCTTGTATTTCCCTTTTTGCCCTGTTTTTCGTCTCTTCCCCACCGCCTAAATTTAGAACCTCTTTTCTTAGTCTTTCTATTTCCTCATCTGTAGGCTCCGGTTTAGAAAGTATGTTTTCTACAAACTCCTTGTCCATTTTTTCGAGAACACAAAGCAAGGGATACGTGGATTTCCCTTCCTTTAGATCGTTCCCTACAGGCTTTCCCGTCTTGGACGGGTCACCTATGTAGTCGAGTAGGTCATCTATCAGCTGAAAAGCTCTACCTATTCTAAGACCGATTTCAAAAAGTTTTTCCCAGTTAGAACATCCACCTTTTAATCCACCTACCGCAAAGCAGGAACCGAAAAGGACCGCGGTCTTGCCGTCTATTATCTGGAAATATTCCTCTTCCGAGATTATTTCACCTACTTTGGTAAGCTCAAGGACTTGAGCTTGGGCCATGTCCATAACCGCCTGACTCACTATCTTTATCATCAACTGTGTTCCGTAAGTAGAAAATAGGTGCAGAGCTTTTGCATACATGTAATCTCCCGTGAGAACCGCAACTTCGTCTCCAAAAACCAAGTTTGCGGAATCCCTCCCTCTCCTCTTGGAAGCTCCGTCTACTACATCGTCGTGAAGAAGGGAAGCCACGTGTATGTATTCAAGACCAACACCCAAGGGAAGCGCATCTTCGGGCTTACCCCCGCACATACCACAACTCAATACGGTAAACAAGGGCCTTAACCTCTTCCCCCCCGCTTCTACTATGTATCTACCCGTTTCCAGAACGAGTTTCACGTGAGGATCCAATTCGGAAAGAAGCCTTTCTTCTATTTGTTTAAGAAACATACCCTTCCCTTAACGTGCCCGGCGGGACTTGAACCCGCGACCCCGGGGTCCGGAGCCCCGTGCTCTCTCCATCTGAGCTACGGGCACTTACGTGTTTAATATTACTATCATGCTTCTTTTAGGTCTACTCACTCTATTGTTGATTTTAAACTCTTCTTTTCCCTTAGTAATAGGCACGGTCACAGACAAACCCTCCAAAAGGTATACAGAATACAGGAAGTTTGCCCTGTATTTGCAGGATAAGTTAGGAGAGGATGTAGATGTAGTTTTTTTGAAGAGCATTCCCCATATGAAAGAACTTATAGACAGCGGAGAGGTGGATGTCTTTATAGACAGTCTCTATCCTTCCTTGAAGGTTTGTATGGACGGAGAGTGTGAACCTCTGCTTTTGATATGGAGAAACGGTGTCAGGTATTACAGGTCAGTGGTAATAGTCAGGGCGGATTCGCCCATATACAACGTTGAAGCGCTCGTAGGTAAGAAGGTAGCCTTTGAAGAACCATTTTCCACCGCAGGGTATTTGATTCCCTTCCTAATGCTAAGGGACAGAGGCCTTAAACTTATAGAGCTAAGAAGTTTTCACGATCCGGTCCCTCCGGGATACGTAGGCTACGTTTTTGCGGACGAGGAGGAAAACATAGTGGGTTGGGTGTTTTTCGGGAAGACATCCGCGGGAGCACTCTACGATCTTAAGTTTGAAAGGATAGTAGGAAAAAACAAAAAATTCTTCAGAGAGATACTCGTATCACCTCCTATACCTCAGCAACTTGTGAGCTTTTCCAGGAGCATGAAAAAGGACAAAGTAAAGAGGATACTCGAAATACTACAAAACATGCACAACGACCCTGAAGGGATAAAGGTCCTAAAGAGTTTTGGGAATACTACTAAATTCGAACCCCTCAGTGATTACGACAGGGAAGTCATAAGAGCCTTAAAAGAGAAGATAATGGAGTTGGGGATGTGAGTCTCAGAACAAGAATCCTCATCTTAGCCTACGGTATAACGATCTTCTTGGTAGGCTTTTTAACCTTTTGGGACTTCTACAGGATAGGAACGACGGTAAGGGATCTGCTGCTGAAAGACACTACCGACTACGTTAGAGTGGAGAGCCTTCATATAGCGGAATATCTCTACCAAGGAGACTACTACAAAATCGTAGAAACCCTGAGAGTTAACCCTATTTCGGAGATAAGGGATATTCTCGTAGTAGACGGGAGTGGTTACATCGTGGCCTCAAAATCGAGGGGACTGATCTTCTTTGAAAAGCTTCCGGAGTTTGAAGACATAAAGCTCCTGAGAGAGATAAAGGTAGAACACCTGAGTGAAGAGGACACCTTCAAAATCATCCAACCTATCTTTTTCGAAGAGGAACTCCTCGGCTTTTTAATCGTTTACTTAGATTACAGCTATTACCAAGGTATAGTAAAAGACAAAGCTTTGCTTTCAGGAATCTCCGCCCTATTCGTAATAGGGGTAATCTTCGGAGTAGTCCGCTACATAGACAGGCAGGTTTCAAAGAGGCTCTCTATAGCCATAGACATGCTTGACAAAATAGGGAAGGGCAACTTTAACCTTCCCGACGCACCTCTCGATGGAGGGGAGCTCGCACAGTTGTATAAGCATATAAAAGCGACCGCAGATCACTTAAAAGAAAGCCTTATATCTAAAACCTTTTACGAGGAGGTTATAAACTCTCTCCTTGAAGGACTCGTAGTTTTCGATTCAAAAGGGAACATCCTCGAAGCGAACAGATCTTTTTGCAGAATGACCAACCTTGAGTGCAAGGAAGTCGTAGGTAAAAACCTGAAAGAGGTTTTCCCTGAATTTTTCTATCACGTTAGAGAAGCTCTTAAGCAAGGCAGAAACTCCCAGAGATTTACTTGCACGAGAACGGGAGCGGAAAAACACTACTTACTCTTCATAAGTAAATACGAAGATACCTTCATCGTAACACTAAACGATGTCACTCAGATGGTCGAATACGAGAGAAAGCTCATAGAAATGTCCCTAACTGATCACCTCACGGGTCTAAAAAACAGGAGGGCTTTGGAAGATATACTGAGCATGGAGATGGAAATAGCAAGAAGATACAACAGGCCCTTGAGTTTTGCACTCATAGATGTGGACTTCTTTAAGAAGATAAACGACAACTACGGGCACGACGTGGGTGATGAAGTTCTAAAGAAACTTGCAAGGATACTCAAAAGCGAACTCAGATCTCCGGATGTAGTCGGAAGATGGGGAGGAGAGGAGTTTGCGCTAATAATCCCAGAAACTAACATAGAGGGTGCTAAGGTGCTTTGTGAAAGGCTGAGAAAGAGGGTTGAAGAGACCACCTTCGATAAGGTAGGCAAGGTAACGGTCAGCATAGGGGTCACTCAGTTTAAAAAGGAAGATACCATGCAGTCCTTTATAAAAAGGGCGGACGATGCTCTTTACGAAGCTAAGGAGAGGGGAAGAAACAGGGTTGAGGTAAAACTATAGGAGCTTATACAACCCTCTGTGGAGTGCTATCGGGTCATAATAACCGAGATCTTTAAAAAGGTGTCCGCAACCACCCGTTATGAAGAGATCCAGCTTCCACAGGTTTTTCACATAACTAACAAAAGCTTTAGACTCCAAAAGCACTCCTCCCAATATACATTCACGCGTGCTTTTCCCCAAGGCAGTTTCCACAGGAGAAAAATCCAAAGGCGGTATACCCTCCGCAATTTGGCTCAAAGAACGAACCTTATTCGGAGGGGATAAGGTAATGAACCCCCCTGAAAACTTCCCTTCCTTCAACAGATCAAGAACGAGGGCGGTTCCACACATAAGACACAGAGCATCGTTCCTTTGAAACACTTCCTTTACCGTATAGGCAAAAAGAACCCTATCCACACCCAAAGTTTGAGGGGTTTCATAGTCTACCTCCAGCGGTATGTCTTCCAACCTAATGATCTTTAGCCTGTCTTCGAACAGATCATAGAGCTTCCCCTCTAATGACTTCTTTACGCTTACCGCTACGACAACATCCCAAGGACCTTTTAGCTTTTCTATTTCTGAATGTTTTACCCTTCCGAGAGGCTTCGGTTTTCCCCCCTCCCACAGACAGGCGTCAACGGAAGTGTTCCCTATGTCTACTGTAAGGACTTTCACCTTATCAGTCTCCTGATCGACCAAGAACTGTAAGGCCCCTTTCTGAGGATCCTTTTGTCTGAAGATAAATCTACAAGTGCGGAAGGCTTTTTAAGGACCGGATCTCCCTCCACGTAGGTGCAAACTTTATCACCAAAATAAGCTTTGGCCTGCGCCACATTCTTAGCTGGAGGTTTGCCTTCCGGGTTTGCACTCGGTGCAAGCAGTGGTCTCTTATAGAGGTTAAGAAGCTCCCTTACAAAGCCCTCGCGTGGGATCCTGACCGCCACAGTCTTGGTGCCGATCCAAAAGTAGATCTTAGCCCTTTTGGGAAGAACTACGGTTATACCTTTTACAAAGAGGAGTTTCAGATCTGATTTATCTATCTTCAGGCCGAGTTTCCCTACCCAGGAGATATCCGGAATCAAGACTACGAAGGGTTTTCCCGAAGGTCTTCTTACGGATCTGAGATTTTTATAAGCTCCGTAGCTTAAGGCATCCGCAAGTATACCGTAGATAGTATCCGTGGGAACTACTATTAACTTGTCCTGCTTGAGACACTCTATGCACCTTTTAAGATCCTTTGAGCTTGGACTTGGCATACTCCATAAGTCCGCCCGCTTTCAATATGGCCTGCAGTTCTTCGGGAAACTTGGTAGCTTCGTATTCCTTTCCCGTGGTTAGATTTCTAACTATCCCTTTTTCAAGATCTACTTCCACCTCGTCCCCGTGGTTTATCTCGTCCACAGCTTGGGGAGCTTCCACTATAGGAAGTCCTATGTTTATGGCATTTCTAAAGAATATGCGTGCGAAGGATTTGGCTATAACTACGGGAACCCCAGAATACTTTATGGCTATAGGGGCGTGTTCCCTCGAAGATCCGGAACCGAAGTTCCTGCCCGCCACGATTATATCCCCTTCCTTATGATCCTTTGCAAAGTTAGGGTGTTCTGAGTCCTCCATAACGTGTTTTGCCAGTTCGTAAGGATCGGAAGTATTTAAATACCTTGCGGGGATTATCTGGTCTGTATCCACATTATCACCAAACTTCCAAACCCTTCCTCTTATCAAAGTCTCCATGTCCAAAGTATACAATATTAGGCGGGAGGTTTGAAGGATGAGTGTCCTTGTGTTCGTAAGCATGACACCTCTCGGAAAGGGAGAGAGCGTTAGTAAATACGTGGCGAGGGTTGTGGATATAGTGGATAAATCGGGACTGGATTACGTGCTGACCCCAATGGGAACCATCGTTGAAGGAGAAACGTGGGACGAGGTTATGGACGTTTTGAAAAAAGGCTTTGAAGAGCTTAAAAAGGACTGCTCGAGGATATCCATAACCATGAAGATAGATTATAGAGAGGGCAAGAGCGGAAGAATAAAAGGCAAAGTGGAATCGGTAAAAGAGAAGATAGGAAGGGAGATAAAGACAACTTCATGAAGAAGCTGAAAAAACTCTACGAAGGAAAGGCAAAGATTGTTTACCAAACGGAAGACCCGAGCAAGGTTATTCTCGAATTCAAAGACGAAGCGAGTGCATTCGATGGTATAAAAAGGGCAAGTATAAAGGGCAAAGGTGCCCTCAACAACGAAATATCCTCCTTGATCTTTCAAATTTTAAATGCGAAGGGCATAAAAACGCACTTTATAAGGAAGCTATCCGAAAAAGAGATGCTCGTTTGGAAAGCTGACCGCTTTAACGTGGAAGTGGTGGTAAGAAACCTGAGTGCGGGCAGTTTTGCTAAAAGATACGGCGTGAAGGAAGGGACACCCTTTAAAAAGCCCCTGGTGGAGTTTTTCTATAAAAACGATGAACTTCACGATCCTATGGTTTGCCAAGATCATGTAGAACTGCTCGGCCTTGCGCCCGTGGAGTTTTTACCGCATATGAAAGAAACCGCCCTCAAAGTCAACTCTGTTCTCAAAGATCTTTTGGAAGGAAAAGGCCTCATATTGGTGGACTTCAAACTGGAGTTTGGAACGCTTCCAGACGGATCCTTAGCGGTTGTGGACGAGATTTCACCCGACAGTATGAGGGTCTGGGACAAAGAAACGGGGGAAAAACTCGATAAAGACAGGTTCAGATTTGATCTCGGAGATCTTTTAGAGGGTTATAAAAAGATCCTTGATAGAATTTCAACATGAGGCTCGGGGTAAATATAGATCACGTTGCGACCGTAAGACAGGCAAGAAGAACTTTTGAACCGAATCCTGTTTTCGCAGCTCTCATAGCCCAGCAGGCGGGTGCGGATCAGATAACCTTGCATTTGAGAGAAGATAGAAGACACATACAAGACAGGGACTTAGAACTTATAAAGGAGCTTATAACTGTCCCCATCAACCTTGAAATGGCGCCAACTCAAGAGATGAAAGAAATAGCCCTTAGGGTAAAACCTGACAGGGTAACCCTCGTTCCCGAAAGGAGGGAAGAGATAACCACAGAAGGAGGGCTTGATGTAGTTTCCCTAAAGGATTACTTGAAGGATTTTATTAAGGCTTTCAAGGAAGCGGGTATAGAGGTTTCCCTTTTCATAGACCCGCAGGAAGATCAGGTAAGGGCAAGTGCGGAAGTGGGTGCGGATGCGATCGAACTACACACGGGCGAATACGCAAACCTCTGGAACGATCACAAGTTCAAAGAGGCTAAGGAGGAAATAAAAAGGTTAAGGAGGGCGGGAGAGCTTGCAAAGAGTTTAGGTCTTAGAGTATACGCGGGACACGGCCTTACTTATCAGAACGTAAAAGAAATCCTCAGTTTATCGGACATAGTAGAAGAACTCAACATAGGACACTCCATAGTAGCTAACGCGGTGATCTTCGGCTTTGAGAGAGCGGTAAAGGAAATGCTAAAGCTAATAAAGGGCTAATGAAAGTAAGAAAAGCTGTCCTTCCGGTAGCCGGTTGGGGAACGAGATTTTTGCCTGCTACGAAGTCCATGCCCAAGGAAATGTTCCCTCTAATAGACAAACCCATAGTTCAATTTATCGTGGAAGAACTCCTGTCGGTCGGAATAGATAACATAATCTTCGTTACAGGAAGGCACAAAAGGGCGATAGAGGATCACTTCGACTTTAACCCCGATCTGGAGAATCACCTTCAGCAAGCGGGAAAGGAAAATTTACTCGAAGATCTAAAGAACTTGAGTGCTTTGATAAACCCTATATATGTGAGGCAAAAAACTCAAAAAGGGTTAGGGCACGCTGTCAGCGTGGCTGAGACGGTGGTAGGAAATGAGCCTTTCGTAGTTGCTTTGGGTGACGTGGTTCTCGAAAAACCCGAAGAAAACATGAAAAAACTTTTGGGTATATTTGAAGAGTTCAAAGGTTCTGTCATAGCCCTTACGGAGGTTCCTCCAGATCAAGTAAGTAAATACGGAGTAGCCAAGGTAAAAAAGTTAAAAGGTGATGTGCTGATCGTAGAAGACCTCGTGGAGAAGCCAAAACCCGAAGAGGCTCCCTCCAACCTTGCCATAGTGGGAAGGTATCTATTTACACCTTCTATATTCCCCTGTATATCTGAGACCACTCCCGGAAAGGGAGGTGAGATTCAGCTGACCGATGCTATAAGACTACTTCTAAGGGAGGAGAAGGTATACGCTTTTAAGATAGAGGGAAAAGCTTACGATACGGGAAATCCTCTTGATTATCTGAAGACTCTAATAAGTTTTGCCTTAAGGAGAGAGGACATAGGTAGAGATTTGAGAGAGTTTATAAAGACCCTCTAAGAAGGTAAAATTTAAGAGGTGAAGAAGTGGATAGTAGCTGCGGTTCTTCTGTTTATAATTGCTATTGCTTTGGGAGTCGCTAACGTCTTCTTAGCTAAGGTTCCGGTAGGGGATAGGGTAGCTGTTTTAAAAATAAAGGGCGTTATAGTTAATCCCCTGCCCGTGGTAAGAAAACTCGAAAGGCTTAGAGAAGATAAAAGTGTCAAAGCCCTTGTCCTGAGGGTAGACAGTCCCGGAGGGTCGGTGGGAGCTTCTCAGGAAATCTACAGAGCAATAGAAAAATTCCGCCAATCAGGGAAGCCTGTAGTAGTTTCCATGGGCAACGTAGCCGCTTCCGGGGGGTATTATATCTCCGCACCCGCCAACTACATATACGCAAATCCCGGAACCATAACGGGAAGCATAGGCGTAATCATTCAACACGTCGCTTATAAAGAGCTCCTTGAGAAGATAGGCATAAAAGCAACCGCCATAAAGACGGGGAAGTTTAAAGATACGCTCAATCCCTTCAGGGAACTGACAGAGGAAGAAAAGCAGTATCTTATGAACACGATCAACGATGCTTACGAGCAGTTCATAAGGGACATCCTTAAATACAGAGGGCAGAAGATCTCCGAAGAAAGGCTCAGGGAAATAGCGGACGGAAGGGTCTTTACCGGAGAAAGGGCAAAAGAACTCGGCCTTGTGGATGAACTGGGAGGACTCGAAGATGCCATAAAAAAGGCCAAGGATCTCGCGGGTGTTCCGAGAGCAAGGTATTTCTTCGTTCCCGAAGAAAAAAGCCTCTTTCAAAAGGTCCTCGGTGGAGAAATTGAAGAGCTGAAGATAATTAACTCATACAGTCCTCTTTTCTATCTTATGAGCTTTTGAAGATGAGAGTATTTGAAGTCGAACGGATGGATCCTGACATACTCTTTAGACTCGTTATAGGGCTTGTTGTTCCGAGGCCCGTAGGTTGGTTGTCCACGGTCAGCAAGGAAGGGGTAAATAACTTAGCGCCTTTTAGTTTCTTCAACGCGGTAAATGATGATCCTCCGGTATTTATAGTATCCATCAGTGATAGGGATGATGGATCGCCGAAGGATACGGTAAAAAATGTCCTTGAAACGGGAGAGTTCGTAGTGAATATCCTGTCAGAAGATCTACTTGGGAAAATGGTTATAACCGGAAGTGACTTTCCTCCGGAGGTAGACGAGTTCAAAGAGGCTGGACTGACACCAGATCCTTCCTTAAAGATCAAAGCTCCGCGAGTAAGGGAAGCTAAAGCGTGGTTTGAGTGTAAACTTCTAAAGCACGAGCGTTTATATGATACGAACCTGCTATTCGGAGAGGCTGTCTTGATAGGTGTAGATCCTGAAATCATAGACGATGAGGGCAGGGTGGATTATCGTAAACTTAAGCCGGTTGGAAGACTGGGAGGGAGATTTTACGTGAAATGTTCCCAAGGTTTAGTAGAGGTTGAATGAGTTCCCATGGAGGCGTTCGTTAAGCTAAACAAGTTTATAGAAGAACGCCTTCAGATAACTTCCTATCCGATAAAGGTCCTGCTTCTCTTTTCACTGGTGGTTTCCTTTTCAATGATCCTTGCCCTGACAGTAGACATAATCCATTCCTTTAGTGAAATAAAAAGGGAAGTAAGAACCGCAGCAGAAAGAGCGGTAGCTTTCAGGTCATTCGCGGTGAGAGATGTTATTCTTGAAATATTCAGAACCGACATAGCTCTCACAAGACTCATAAAAAGTGAAGGACCTCAGGTTGTGGAAAAACTCGTGGGGAACGCTCTCGATTGCGTAGTAGGGGAGAACTTCCAATACGGAAACTACGACGAAGACCTTATAAAGGAAGCCTTGAGAAGTTTCGCGGGGAAAAGGATGTATTTCCACCTTGATCCGGAGAACTGGATAGGCATATCGGTAATAGATCTCGACGGCTTTGTAGTCGCTTTCTGCAGGAGGGTTCCGCACATAGAGGTGATCCTTTCTGGAAAGCTGGGGGCGATCGCCAAATACGGAGCCCGCTTTTACCTTGGAGAAAAACCCGCTGTCCCAGAAGGTGCCATCGTAGTCTCTCAAGAAAAAAGCTACACGAACGCAAACATGTATGTGGTCATACCTTTCAAGAACGTGCTGATGACCTTGGTAGCTGAGAGGTTTATCCTCTACGTGAGGCTCTATTTGGTTTTTGTCCTTTTCCTGACCATATCCTATCTCCTCTGGTCTAAGCTCGTTAACTTCCCTATAACTAAGCTAAAAGAAACGGTTGAAGAACTGGAAAAAGGTAACTACGACGTAGATTTTGAACCTATAAGGTCCGCTAAAGATGAGTTCGGCTACATAGCGCGCCTTCTTGAGGAGTTTGCCCACGAAACAAAGGGAAGGATAGAAAAGCTACAGCTTATGATGAGAACGGCTTTAGGAACCGTAAGCGCTCCAGAGGAGGTTCACAGTTTTGTAAAGGATACGTTAAACAAGGTGGATGAGCTTTTTAAAACCCAAGGTTCCTTGCTTATTATGGAGGAGAACATCTCAGAAAAGACAGTCCTTTTGGTAAAGTCCGAAAAACTTAATACTTCCGAGGTTCCTCCCTTATTAGATCTCATAAGGAATCAAAAGGAGAGAGGACTTTCTCAAACCAAGGAAGAGCCCTTTTGCGTAAGCGTAGAGAGGGAAGATGCCTGCGTGAGTATGATCCTCTTTTCCTTAGACAAATACGTTTCGGGAGCGGTCGCAATTGTCTTCAGGGGGAATAAACCCTCCGAAATGGAGCAGGGATACATAAGGATCATCTGTCAGCACATTATAAACACCTTAAGGCTTTCCCACTTAGCTTCTGTAGATCCGCTCACGGGCATTCCAAACAGGAGGGTTCTCGAATACGATCTGAACAGGCTCGGGAAACTTGCAAGGAGATACTCCAAGCCTCTTAGCCTGATTATGATAGACATAGATAACTTCAAGCATGTGAACGACACCTACGGTCATCCCGTCGGTGACGAGGTTCTAAAGAGGGTAGCGAGGATAATAAGGGAAAGCGTGAGGGATTCGGACACTGTATACCGCTACGGAGGCGAGGAATTTGCCATACTCTGCCCGGAAACAGATAAGGAAGGGGCCTTTGAGCTTGCGGAGAGGATAAGAAAGGTAATAAGGAACACCTCCTTTAAGGTGGATCTCGACAGAGATCTACTTATAACCGTCAGCATCGGAGTGGCTAACTTCCCCGAAGACACCTCGGATCCTCAAGAGCTTATAGCCATAGCGGACATCAGCCTTTACAGAGCAAAGAGAGAAGGAAAAGATAGAACCGTAGTTCTTTATGGATCAGAAGACAAGGAGATCGTCATTAGTTCTTTCCGCACAGAAAAGGTTGTCCGTCAGCTTATAAGGGAAAGAAAAGTGGGATATCAGCTCCAACCTATAGTGGACCTTCAAAAGGACTATATCTTTGGCTACGAACTCCTCTTTAGGGTAGTGGAAAACGGGCATTTGAAACCTCTCGGTGCCTTTTCCTCCTCCTTCGAAGATCCTGTAGCGATAGAGGAGATTGATCTGTGCACACTCGACTTTTTACGGAAGATCCTCGCGGATCCCTCTATGCGGGACATGTGTTTCTTCATAAACGTCTCGCCCAAGAGTTTAGAGAAAGGGAGGATCATAGAGATCCTCGATAAGATCCCTAAACATCAAAGAAGCAGAGTCTTTGTAGAGATAACAGAAAGGGAAACCTTTGCGGATCCTCTCGTTGCAATAAATTATCTGGACATCCTGAGGGATATGAACTACAGGGTGGTTATGGATGATTTTGGTAGCGGTTTTTCTTCCATCATCTCCATGAGGAGTTTTGTCAAGTATTTGGACATGATCAAGGTAGACGGTTTACTGGTCAAAAATGTCAGCAAAGATCCCTACAACAGGGCGATCCTTGAAGGTATAAGAGCGATGGCGAGTAAGTTTTCTATGCCCATAGTGGCGGAGTATATAGAAAACGAGAGCGATCTTA
>WFYK01000103.1 GCA_015490105.1 Aquificaceae bacterium
GAGATGGAAGAAAGGATGGAGGAGAAGTTTGAAAACTACAGAGAAGAATCTATGGAAAAAGAGGAAAGGGAAGAAGTTGAATATAGGGAAGATTAAAATGGGGCTGTGAAATGCTTTTGCGTTTTGCCGGCGGAGTGCTCGCACTTGGCGGGCTTACTTTTGGCTTTGTAGACAGTGACCTTGATGGGGTTGAAGATTCAAAGGATCAGTGTCCCAACACACCTATACTCGAGCTCGTAGATGAGAGAGGTTGTCCTATAAAGGAGGTTATAAAACCCAAAGTCCACTTTTATCTGAGAGTAGGAGGAGGTTACATAAAGGACAAGAGGGAAGAAAGAACGTTCAGTTCCCTTTCTGTTGCTTTCTCTTGGAAAAAACTGTATATGTCCTTCTCCAGTAGATACTACATTTCGAGCAAGCTATACGGATCAGGGATGGGGAACAGCTACCTGTTTGGTGGCCTCTCTTTCTATCCGACGGAGAGCCTCTACCTTATGCCGGGCCTCAGAGTAAAGATCCCTACCGCGGACAGGAAGTTTGGAGACAAATATGTAGATTATTCCCCGACCCTTTCTGTAGACTACTTCATAGGAAGGTTAGATCTCTTTTCATACGCGAGCTACACCTTCAGGGGAAATCCTAACCTAAAGAACACTTACTTTCTGTCCCTGGGTGCGGGCTACGACTTTACTGAGAAGCTCTACCTTAGTATTTCCACGGACTTTTCCCAATCCGCTGTCTCCAGACGGATAAACAGATACCTGACCATATTCAGCGTATACGACATAAATGAAAGGCTTTACACTACCCTAAACTACAGCAAAGGCTTGAACTCCCGCGCTGTAGATCACTCCCTGTCGGTTAGGATCGGGGTGAGGTTTTGATGGGGGCGAGGATATTGATCGTTGAAGACGACAGAAACTTAGCAGACAGCCTAAAAAGGCTTCTGGAAATGGAAGGTTTTGAAGTGGAAACCGCCTACAATTACTCTCAGGCTGTAGATAAGCTCGAAAGGAAGGGCTACGATCTTTACGTTCTGGACGTTAACTTGGGAGACGGAGACGGTGTAGAACTCCTCGAATACTTAAGGGACTTCAAAGACGATACACCTACTATTTTCATAAGTGCCCTCTCGGATGTAGGGACGATCGCGCGGGGCCTCAACGCGGGAGCGGAGGACTACATAAAGAAACCTTTTGATCCCGAAGAATTCCTCGTAAGGGTGAAGGCCCGCCTAAGGAGGAAAGAAGAAGAAATAAAGTATGGAGACATAGTCTACAAGAACGGTAGGTTCTTCAAAGGAGATGAAGAAATAGATCTCGGAGAAGTCCAGAGAAACATCCTTTTGAAGCTTCTTAGAAACAAAGGCAAGGTCGTGACGAAAGAAGAACTATACGATTGTATGGTGAACCCTTCTCCTCTCGCTTTGAAAGTGGCCATAAATAAGATCAAGAAAAAGACAGGCATAAACATAAAAGCTGTGAGGGGTCTTGGCTACACAGTTGATTAGAAAACTGATCCCCAAAACATCTTACGAGAGGGAGTCTCTTCTTAAAGCCTTCGTTCTTTTCTTCCTGAGCATGGAGGTCCTTCTGGGAGCCATAGCTTACCTTTTCTATGAGAGATCCGTTCAGGAGCTGAAAGAGAAAATATTTTTGGAGCTTAAAAACTACAGCTACACTTTCGAAGGAGAGAGATTTAAGCTGGACATTGTTGAGTCAGAAAAACCGCTTCCCGTTTATGAACTCCTTGAGGACAAAGAAGGTCTTTATATACTCGTTCCGGTTCCCGTTTCGGAAAAAGATTACCTCAAGGTTGTTTATCCGAAAGAGGATCTCAAAAGATCTCTTACAGCTTTAAGGGTTTCAGCGCTGGGATTGTTTGGGATTTCTTCCTTGGTAGCGATGGCTATGTCTCTCATATTCTCCCTTTATTCTCTAAGACCCTTGCGCGACGCTTTGAACACCATAGAGGAAGTCACGAGGGACATAGTCCACGATATTAGCACACCTCTAACGAGTCTTGAAATTAACCTGAAGATCCTCAAAAGAAAGTTAGGACATGATGAGGATCTTGAAAGATCTCAAAGGGCTTTAGATCAACTCAAGAGACTAAAAGAAAACCTAAAACCCCTCTACGAAAAGGTAACCCTAAAAGTGGAAACCGTGGATGTAAAAGCTCTGGTTGAGGAAATCTCGGCGAGTTTACAGAAGATCCATCCAGAAAAGAAACTTAGTCTCGATTTGGAAAAGGTCACTTTACAGGCGGACAAAACCGCGGTAGAGAGGATCGTCGCTAACCTTTTGGATAACGCCTTCAAACATGGGAAAAGTTTCGTAAGAGTTACTCTCACTAAAGGTGATCTGATTGTAGAAAACGACGCGGATCCACCCAAAAAACTCTCTAAGCTGACAGATAGATACTACAAAGAATCTCAAAGAGGACTGGGCTTGGGTCTTTCTATAGTAAAGAAGCTTTCCTCCGAAC
>WFYK01000104.1 GCA_015490105.1 Aquificaceae bacterium
CTCAAGAGGCGGGCACACGTAAAACCCTTGAACGAGATCTATCCCTACTTTTTTTACTTCATTAAGGATAGTCTCTTTAGACACAAACTCCGCTATCGGTTCTATGCCGAGTTCCTTACAAAATTCCACTATGTGTTTCACAACGACCCTGTCTATGGCATTCTTCTCAAGAGCTTCTATAAGTGTTCCATCTATCTTTATAAAGTCTGGGGATAGGTTAGCTATACGTGAAAAGTTTGAATACCCTGCCCCGAAATCATCTATAGCGACCTTAGCTCCCAAGCTCTTAACTATATCTACGAAGCGTCTAACTTCCGTATACTGTCTTACACTTTCGGTTTCAAGCAGTTCAAAAATAATCCTTCTGGCTACATCGGGTTGCTTCTCGAGAAGATCGTAGATGAAGTTTTCTACTGTAACGTCGGTTATATCCTCTAAAGAAATATTTACGGAGAAAGACTCCCTTTTAGAAGAAAAAATCTCAAAAGCTTTGGATATAACGAGCTTTGTCAAGCTCCTGTAGTGCTTTGACTCTTTAGCAACCTCTAAAAATTCGGAAGGATAAATTAATTTTCCCTTTTCATCCTTTATACGTAGGAGACATTCGTAATATAGAACCTCTCCCGTAGATATTTTTACGACAGGTTGGAAATGCAAAACTATGTCTTCTTCTATAACCGCTTTCCTTACGCGATCTGCAATGTATAGGTTTTTTTGAAGTTCCTCCATAAGCTCCTGCGAGAAAACGAAAACTTTTTCACGAAGTTTCTTTACCTTTTTCAAAGCTATATCAGCTTTTTCAAGAAAGGGTTTCTCGAAAGATATACCTGCAGACAGACTCACATTAACGCTAAGCCCCATAACGTTAAAAGTGTAGCGTTCTGCGTCTTCTACGATCTCTTGAGCAATATCTATGACAGCGGATGGATTTGGATATTCTTCTATCAGCATACCGAAGTCGTCCGCTCCCACCCTAAAGAGGTGGCACTTCAACTTGTAAGCGCTCACTTTTTCCCTTAAAAAGTTGGCCAGGGCTTTCAGGAGTTCATCCCCGAAGGAAACCCCGTAGAGGTCATTAAAACGTTTAAATCCGTCTATGTTAAAAAGAACTAAAGCGGGCTTAGAAGATCTCTCCAAAGCTTCATAAAGGGCTTTTCTGTTTGGTAGCTTCGTTAGGTCATCCGTTCTGTAGAGGGTTTCCAATTTAGTATACAGATCCTCTAAATGTCTCCTTTGCGTCTCTATTCTCAGAAGCAGATACATCATACCTCCGAGAACGCTTAAAAAGACCGCTGTCAAGCCAAAAGACATAGCGGTAATGAGGTTAGCTTCTTTACTCCGCTCCTTTACATAAGTGTCTTCAAGCTGAGAGAGTTTTTCCAGGGTTCCGCTTTCGCGGGTTATGTATAAAAACGTTCGTCTAAAAGGAGGAAAGAACTCCACAAAGATCTCAAGATGTTTCATAAGCGTGTCGTGAATGGGTTTTACGCTTTGATCGACTTTAAAGCTTTGGAGTTTTCCTATGTATCGCTCTATGTCTTCTATGAATGTGGGGTCGAGACTCTTTCTAACGAGTAGAACGTAGGAGCTTATGTTGTGTAGTGTAGAGAGATATTCCAAATCTATATTTCTTGCAGTTTCCGTGTAGCGTAGAAATAGGGAAGGGATGTAGGTAAGGGAGTTTTTTATGATTGAATTCAGCGTCTCGAAGTCTTCTATTGCTTGCTTTTTGCGGATCAGCAGGCGCTCAAACTCGAGAGCAACCTTTCGAGATTCAGGGTAGTTTTTCAGATTTTTATCGATCAGTCTTGTGATTATTTCTTCTTCTTCTTTCAGAAGCTTATGAATATTATCGTAGCTGTAATAGATTAGATCCACGCTTAGAAGGACCTCGCTGTTTACCTGCAACTCTATCCGCTCTACATCCCTTATTAGGTCAAGCGTTTCAGAGGTTTCTTGAAGAAACCTCCTCGTGTATCTGTCAAAAAAGAGGAAAGCGCTCACTACAAATAGGGCTAAGCCTACCAATAGGTAGTGCTTTTTCACCTTTTACTCCTTCAATATTTCCGGAAGCTCACCTGTGAGGGTTTTGAGAAAAGCAACTATCTTCCTTACTTCGTCTTCGGAAAGCTTATAGCCCAGATTATGATAAGACATCTTTCTTACAGCTTCTTCCAAGGTTTTTGCGCTTCCGTCGTGAAAGTAAGGGTATGTGCAGGCAACGTTTCTAAGGCTCGGAACCTTGTATCTATTTTTGTCAAACTCCCTTCCGGTTATCCTGTAGCGATCTGGATTTGAAGGTTTCCACTCAACCGGGATCACCGCACCGAAGAGCTGAAAAGAATTCCCGCCCACGTTGATCCCGTTATGGCAACTGATACATCCCAGACGCTTAAAAAGTTTATAGCCTTCGAGTTCCTCCTTAGATAGCTCAATTTCTCCTCTCAAAAAGCGGTCAAATTTGCTGTTGGGCGTGATGAGAGCCTTTTCGAACTCTACGATTGCATCGATAACTTGGTCGAAGGTTATCCTGTCGGTTCCGTAAACTTCTTTAAAAAGCTTTCTATAAACCGGATTTTCGTTTAGTCTTCTTTCCACTTCCTCTTTAGTCATACCCATTTCCTTAGGATTGTGGATTGGGCCGAGGGCTTGTTCACGAAGATCCCTTGCCCTTCCGTCCCAAAACTGTCTGAAGTTGAAAACCGCGTTAAATACTGAAGGTGCGTTTACTCCTGTAGATTGTCCGTTGATACCTACCGAAGCTTCCCTGTGATCGGTTCCCCACTTGTTGTATAAGTCGTGGCAAGTGGCACAAGAAACGGTCTTGTTTTTTGAAAGTATCGGGTCGTGAAAGAGAAGTTTCCCAAGCTTGGCTTTCTTCTTATCGTATTCAACCTTCTGGGGAATGGGCTTTATGGGTTCGGTCTCGAGCAGGTCAGTAGCCCAAACCAAAGCTACCAAAGCGATCAACAATATCAAGGCCATACCTTGCTGACCACATTATAATAATTTTCCTAAAAACTCAGGAGTGCAAGCATGAGTGTAGACTTGGATTTTGAAATAGATGAGGCACTGGCAAGTAAACTTTCCGAGGGTTTGGAAATAAAGAAAAAGCACTTCGGCAACAAGATTTACTTTCACAGCCCGGGCTTTAAGCATTATGAAGTGGACGACTTTTCCGTAGAGGGACCTCCGAGATTCGTGGACATATCCGTAACGGGGAAGCAGTGTGAACTTATGTGTGATCACTGTGCCAGCAAGATCCTGTGGCATATGATACCTGCAACCACTCCGGAGGAACTGTGGAAGACCTGCCAAAACTTAAAGGAACAAGGTGTTACGGGTATCCTCGTATCCGGAGGATCGGATAAAGACGGCTTCGTTCCTCTTTGGGACTTTTTTGACGTTATGAAGGATGTGAAAGAGAAGTTGGGTATGCTTGTGACCTGCCACGTCGGTTTGGTAGACGAGAGATTCGCTGAGGGGTTAAAATCCGCCGGAGTTGACGCGGTCCTTATGGACGTTATAGGCGACAACGAGACTATAGCTCAAGTCTACAAACTCCCCCACAAGACTGTGGAAGATTACGATAGATCTTTGAAACTCTTGAAAGAGGCAGGTTTGAGGATCGTCCCTCACGTAATAATAGGACTTCACTACGGGAAGATAAAAGGAGAGTTCAGAGCAATAGATACCATTGCCAAGCACGATCCCGATGCACTCGTTCTTGTAGTGGTTATGCCCTACTACGGTAAGGCAAAGTTCCAGCTCCTCCCTCCGCCTAAAGTAGAGGAAAGTCTTGAGGTGGTTCTTTATGCAAGGAAATCCGTTCCCAACGCCCCGGTGGTCATAGGTTGTGCGCGACCCGCAGGATCGGAGAGGGTCAAATTTGACATATACTCCGTGCTTGCGGGTGTAAACGGCATAGCTTTTCCTGCGGAAGGTGTGGTAACATTTTCTAAGTCCATAGGTTTGGAACCTGTAATATCCCCCAGTTGCTGTTCAACTGTGTTTATGATGGAAATGGGTATACTATAGAAGCTTTTGTGGAGGTAAGGTAGATGGCAAACACCCGTCAGGCTATAAAGAGGGCAAGGAGAGACGCAAGGAGGAGAGAAAGAAACAGGTATCACCTTTCCCGTATGAGGACCTACATAAGGAACTTCAGGCGAATGATCGAGGCGGGTGATCTTGAAAAAGCTAAGGAGTTCCTTCCGGAAGTTGTAAGCATAATCTACCACACCGCAAGCAAAGGTGTGATTCACAAAAGGGAAGCTTCAAGGAGGGTTTCAAGACTTTACCATCTTCTTAACAAAGCTCTCTCCCAGCAAGAGTCCGAGTAATATAAGGAAATAAAGACCCGCTCCGATAGGGACGATCACAGCTACTCTAAGGAGCGGGTCGGTGATAACATCCTTTGCAACCATCAAAGCGATAACCATAACTAAGGTAGCAAAGATCCCCCTCAGGCTGTCTTTCCAAGGGAATTTGATATCTTTCCTTAAGTAAATAAATAAGGAAGCACACAAAAGAAGATTTGCGATCGACGATCCCAGAGCTATTCCCTCAGGACCCAAATTTAACCCTAAAGCCAAACTCATAGCTAAAACTCCGTCTACCGTTAAGTAAAAGAGAGAGAAGTAAACCGCCCGCGAGGTTCTGTCCGAGGAAAAAAGAAAGGAATACAAACTCCTACTTAAGGTGGAGAAAGGAAGACCGATACAGTAAAAGCTCAATATTTGCGCGGTTTTTATTACCTCCTCTTCACCGAAAGCACCTCTTCCAAACAAAATCCTTATCACCTCCTCAGAAAGCAAAATAAGACCCGCGGACGCAGGAATAGAAAGGAGGAGTGCACCCCTTAGCCCTTCCTTCAGCCCGCCTTTAGATCCTCCCTTGTTCGATGAAAGAACCGACAAGAGAACCGTAGCAAAAGAAACCGAAACAACACCCAAGGGAAAGTTGTAAACCCTGTGGGCGTAAGAGAGGTAAGAGACCGAACCTACGGGAAGAAAGGAGGCAATCGCCGTGGATATCAATACTGTGATCTGATTCAAGCCGAGAGAACTGACAGAAAAGAGGGTTCTTTTCAGAAATTCCTTCACTTCCTCACCCAAGGAAGGTTTAAAGGAAGGAAGACAGGAGTGCTTCAGGGCAACGGTGAAAACGAAAAGGAACTGAACAAGAGATCCGAGTATCACCGCTGGAATGAAGGTTAAACTTTCAAGCGCTTGATATGTGAGGAAAAGCACCCCGCTGAAGGTTAGGTTAAATATAGCTTGAGACACCGTTGTAGGGAAAAATACTCCTCTGGCGTTTAGGATCGCGGACAGAAATATAGTTTGGGATAAAACGAATAGGTAGAGGAAAAACCATCTCGTTAGCTCAACCGCAAGCGCAAAATGAGATTCCTCTCTTATACCCGGCGCTACCGCGGAAACGATAGCCTCCGAAAAAAACCATCCCAACACCGATACAGCAAGGGAAATCACTAAAAAAGAGGGGAAGATCTTCCCTATTTTTGCCTTCGCTTGTCTTTCACTTTCGGAAGAGTTGTATATGGGGATCAGGGAAGCATTAAGAGCTCCTTCCCCCACAACCGATCTCAGAAGATTAGGGATCCTGAAAGCTACAAAGAAGGCATCCGCGACCGGACCCGCTCCAAAGAGGTAAGCTACGCTCATCTCTCTCAAAAGACCGGAGAACCTGCTTAGGATTACACCGAGGGAAAAGCTGAAAACCTTTCGAAGTATCTTCATCTGGGCTCGTCGAAGCTGATGTCAATTATACTTTTCGATTTCTCCCACAGAAGTTTCCTAAGCTCTTCCGCGGACGACCTGAGCGAAATCTTGATCATAACCAGGAACTCCCGACCCTTTTGCCTTAATACCGCCTTCGGACTGAAAGAATCAACTATTTGGCGGGCGGTATCCTCATCCTTTATTCTCAAAAACACAACCCTTGAAAAGGGCGGAAGATTTTCGATCCTTCTCCTTTCAAGCTCGCTTCTGTAAAAGTCCTCTTCTAAGAAATTCTTAACATACTCCGTGGGTAGGGTCGTTTGGATATAGATCTTCCTCTTTGCAAGGCGTCTTGCCCTCTGTATGTAAAGGAAAAAGCGCTCCTCGGAATCGTAAGAGGGTATCGAAAGGATAGGGTCTGCGGACAGCACAACAACTACATCCGCGGAAAGAAACCAGTAAGGGTAGTTTGAAACTAAGAAATCCTTTTTTAAAAGCTTCTTAAGTTCCTCCTGAACCCTTTCTACCCCAAAACCCGCCTCTCTAAGGGGAAGCCCGCAGGAAGGACAGAGGACTTCTTGCGAAAAGAACCCGCATCTTTTACACCTGACCTTACCTTCGGAAGCAAAGTAAGTCAGTATCCCACCGCATTTCGGACAGATAGCCATAAGAGAACATCTGTCGCAGAAAAGGTGGCTGTATCCCTTCTTGGAAACCAAGAAAAGTATCCTCCCTTCCTCCCTTTGCAGTTTCTTAAATAGGCCCTCTTCGACGATCGTATTAGAGTTTACTTTTAAAACTACCGTCTCTGAAGAGGGCATACTTCCTATGAGACCGCCTTTAGAAGAAAAAAAGTGGTAGGAACTTACCGAAGGCACTGGCCCGAAGAAAAACACCTTCAATGAGGATACTTTAGCTCTAAGAAGGGTCAATCTTCTGAGATCCATACCCCTGAAGTGTCTTATCCTTACCGCAGGTGAGCTCTCGTCAAAGAGAACGATCGAGGATAGATCCTTTTGAGGACACAGCAAACCTATCAAACTTCCTACAACTACGGAAGGATGTTCCGAAGCTCTAAACCAGTTAGTCAGCAATCTTTTAGGCGTGAGGGAACTATTTATTTCTAAGGTCGAATCCCCGAAGGCGTTTTCCAAAAAAGCTTTAACGGTAGGGATCAGATCCGTATGAGAGACCAAAACCTTTACGGATCTACCTTGGGAGATCTCCTCCTTGCACAGTAATTCTAAAAGGCCAAGGGACTCTTCCAAGCTTCCCTGAAAGAAGGCTGACTGCCCGAAAGAGAAAGAACCCTCTACCTTGGGAAATTCCTTTCTCTCTTTTTCTGAGAAAACGGGATCCGTTTCTTTCAAGATACCCCTTCTGAGAAGGTCGTTTATGTCCTGCGAAGAAAAACCGATCTCAATTAGGTCATCCTTTTTTACTACTTTTCTGGTTGCTACCGTTTCTATAAGTAGCTTCTTTTGGGCTTTTTTGATCCTACTTAGAGCTTCTTCCAAGTTTACAGCCAGGGAAAGGAAGACTTCCTTTTTGGGTTCTGGAGCTACCCACCTTTCCTCTACCTTGAGTATACCCTTTTTTATGAGTTCCTTTATAGGTGCTTTTCCGAACTTCTTTTCGAGGGAAGACAAACTAACCTGACGTTTTGACCTTACATGTTCGACAACAGAAGCGGAAAAAGCATCCAAACC
>WFYK01000105.1 GCA_015490105.1 Aquificaceae bacterium
CTCTCCTACCGTGGATCCCTTTATAGGAACTAACCTCCTTTCTTCCTCTATTACTTCAAGCTCGGTCCTCGTTGTTTTCTCCGTTGTTCCCAGGGACAGGGGAGGAGGTTGAGAAACCTCTTGTATTTCTTTTACCTTTACCATCAGACTTCCCACCGCGACCGCTACCGGGTCTATCTTAACGTTACCACCCAAGACCACCGTTCCCGTCCTGCTGTCTACAACTACTTTTGCAACCGTGTAGGTGCTAACCTCAAGGTTTTCTATGGTGGCTATGAAGTCCACAGGGCTCATATCCGAAGGGATCGTCACCTTCACGGTCGCACTATCCAGAGCCACAGCGGTGCCCTTACCGAAACGTTTGTTTATAGCGTCTTGAACCGCCTTGGCGGTTGAAAAGTCAGGGTAGTCGAGGATTACCCTTATCTCTTTTGAGTCCATCTCAAAGGGGAGATCTACTTCAAGTATGGCTCCGTTTGGGATCCTACCGACGGTGGGCACATTCTTCACCTGTCCGGCTCCTCTTCCCCTTGCTTCGTATCCACCTACGATAACCTGTCCCTGAGCTAAAGCGTAAACCCTTCCGTCGGGACCTCTCAAGGGTGTTAGAAGAAGAGTTCCTCCCTCGAGGCTCTTGGCATCACCTATGGATGCTACGTCCACGTCGAACCTCATACCCGCCTTCGCGTAGGGTGGAACCTTAGCGGTTACCATAACCGCAGCTACGTTTTTCACAGTAATTCTGTTCGGGTCTACAACTATTCCCATCTTTTGAAGTGCGTTTGCAAGACTCTTGACGGTAAACTGGGTTGCTTTACCATCCCCGGTTCCTTTAAGACCAACTACGAGGCCGTATCCGTAGAGGTAGTTAACTCTGTTTCCTTCAACGGAAGCAATGTCCTTTATCCTAACCCCAAAGGACAGACCAGCCCAAAGGACTATCAGAAGGGGAATATAACGGAAAAGACCCTTGCGAGCCATCCCGGTTTACCTCCTTCCGCCATGTAACCTTTGCCGTCAAGGTATATCTCCATGTTTGCTATCTTGTCACTGTTTACGGTGTTGGTGCTGTCTATGTCCTCGGGTCTGATTATCCCTCTGAGGATAAACTCCCTCTTTATCCCGTTAACGGTTATATACTTTTTCGCTTCTATAAGCATTGTCCTGTTGGGGTAGACTTTAATAACCCTACCCGCAAGTCTCGTGGTAAGCAGTCCTCTTTGTTGAACTTGCGAAGAGGATTGGGTATTGAAAGCCCCATCTACGTTAGAGCTTAAGTTGTTTAAAGTATTCTGGGGCAGTCCAAAGAAAGAAGTGATTGCGTTGGAAAAGGCAGTGCTCCTACCCGCTTGGTTGGAGACGCTTTCTACAGCGTTTAGGCTCTCCGTAACGAGGATAAATATGAGATCCCCCGGCCTTGAAGCTCTGTTCTCTCCGTAGATCTCGACCCAACCAGAACCCGCATAGAGACTTCCCTTGGATGCCACTTCTTCGTAAATGTCTTCAGGGAAGGCGTTTTCCTTTTCGTAGGTTTTTAGATCTTTCATCTTGGGTGTGCAGGCAACCAGAAACACTATTGTCAAGATTAAAGCTTTCTTTAGGCCTCCCATGACAGGCTATTAATATAGATCGGTGCGATGAGCAAACCTTTAAGCGAAGGAGAGTGGGTTCTTATAAGGTTTGAAGAAAAGAGGTTCTTGAAACGGCTCGATCCCAAGGGGTCGGTAAACGTAGGAAAAAAGGTTCTGAAGTTCAAAGACATTATAGGCAAGGAGGAAGGGATATCCATAAACGGCTTTGAGATTTTCAGACCAACACTTGAAGAGATAATCCTCTTGGGCTTTAAAAGGAAAACCCAGATCGTCTACCCGAAAGACAGTTTGTTTGTGATCGGAAAAATCGGCGTGGACCCATCAAAGAGGGTTCTGGAAGTGGGGACGGGGAGCGGAGCCATGTGTGCGGTGCTTTCCACCTATGCGAAGGAAGTCGTAAGCGTAGAGGCAAGGGAAGAGTTTATAAAACTTGCAAAGGAAAATTTAAAGAGGTTTTCTTTAGGTGAAAACGTTTCCTTTGTGCACGGAAACTTTCAAGATCTTCAGATAGAAGGGCCTTTCGACTGTGCCTTTGTGGATTTAAAGGATCCTATCCCGGTGCTGGAAAAACTTTACAGTCTTCTTAAAAACGGGGCACCCGCAGGCTTTTTGCTTCCGACCGCAAACCAAGTTATAAATATGCTGAAGGCTATAGAAGGACTCTTCGGCGGTGCGGAAGTGGTAGAGATCCTGCAAAGACATTACAAAACCGTAAGCGATCGCTTCCGTCCTGAAGACACTATGTCCGCCCACACCGCATATCTTCTCTTTGTAAGAAAACTCAAATCTTAGACAAGACAAACTCCCCTATGGGGTTCTTAAACTCTTCGTCCCCCACATGGTAGGCAGTCCAAAGATGGAGACACCTGACTTTAAAGGGCTTTGATCTAAAATTCCTTATTCCTCCTATACCTATGTTTTTATCAAGCAAAACCCTTCTGCATATTTCGTCCCACTTGGAGTTTCCTTCTAATACGAAGGGGAATCTATCACGTAGAATTTTCTCCCTTTTTCTGATCTCTTTTTCATGAAGCTTCATGAAAAAGTCAAAGAGATCCCTATCCTCAGTTATCTGTTTAGAGAACCTTTTTATCCACCCCTCCGCTTCGAGTTTTGAAATATCCCCCCTTACCTTCTTATCCAGTATCCAAAACCTCGTGGGTTCGGGTCTGTAGATATTACCTTCCCGGATCACTATGGGGGTCTCTACTACCTTTATCACCCCTTAGAGGATACTACAACCTTCACGGACACACCCGCATACTTGAGATCAGGCTCTTTAGAGTAAGGGTCTACTCTGTCGGAAACAAGGAGATTAGTAGGTTCGCCAAATTCTTTAGGATAACCGAAGGGTGCAAACAAAGTTCCTCTCTTGACGTTTGCAAACCTTACGATCCTCCTTATCTCTCTTTTCCCCGCACAAAGGACAACCTCCTGCCCTTCTTCTATACCGATCTCTTCCGCATCCTTGGGATGCATGAGAATGAAGGGCGGTATCTCACCTTTGAGTAGCTGGGGGCTTTTCCCCGTTCTCGTCATAGTATGCCACTGGTCTTTGAGCCTTCCGGTTATGAGGATAAACTCTCCTTCTTCTTTCGGTATGTCAAAGACAGCAGGGTGAAACTTAGCCTTCCCGCTTTCTGTGGGAAACTTTAGATCCTCGTAAAGCCACCTTTTACCCCAGCGGGCGGGGAGGTTATCGTAAGAAAGGGAGCTCATATCGCAGAGTCTCCCCGCAGTAGCTCTTTTAAACTCCTCAAAGATCTCACGGGTATTCTCGTAAGGGAAGTATTTTTCTCCTCCTATGTAGGACGCGAGTTCCGTAAAGATCAGCCAGTCCGGTTTTGCCTCTCCGGGAGGATCAGCAAATTTTTCGCAGAAGGTTACTGTCCTGTCTGATCCGGTCATAACACCTTCCTTTTCTCCGAGCTGTGCAGCGGGAAGTATCAAGTTAGCAAACTCACAAGTATCGTTAAAGTAGGCATCTTGAACCACAAGGAAAACCTTCTCGAGAGCCTTGTGGGTCTTTTCCAAGTTTGGAAGTGAAACCGCCGGGTTAGTGCAAACCACCCATAGGAATTTTATTTTATTTTCGAGAATAAGATCCACAGCCTCGGTTATAGTAGGACCGGGCATGGGGTTTATTCCTTTAAGACCCCAAAAGTTCTCCATAAACTTTCTATCTTTCGAGTTTCTAACATCTCTGTAGCCCGGAAGACCGTTAGAAAGGTATCCTACCTCTCTTCCTCCCATGGCGTTGGGCTGTCCCGTGAGGGAGAAGGGACATCCGCGTTCCCCGATCCGCCCGGTAGCAAGATGCAGATTTATAAGCGCCAAATTCTTCATGGTTCCGTTAACGGACTGATTGAGGCCCTGACACCAGAAGGAGATAAGCTTCTTACTTTGGGCAAAGATCTTGGCAACTATGTATATGTCTTCCACCTTTATCTCGCAGATACTCGAAGCTACTTCCGGAGGAAAACGCCTCGCCTGATCGAGTGCTCTGTCAAACCCTTCCGTGTATTTATCTACGAACCTGTAGTCTATCCATCCCTCCTCATACAGAACCCAAAGAACAGAGTTTAGAAAGACCGTATCCGTTCCGGGCTTTATCTGGATGAAGAGATCGCTTTTCCTTGCCGTCTCGGTTTCTACGGGGTCCACGGTAACGATCACAACCTGATCCGTTTCCCTTCTTCTTTTTAGAACTCTTTTAAACAAGACTGGGTGGCTTATGGCAGCGTTGGATCCTATAAACAAAAATGCATCCGCGTCGTCTACATCTTCATAAGTGCAAGGAACTCCGTCTGAGCCGAAAGCCATCTTATAAGCGGTTACCGCCGTTGCCATGCAAAGCCGTGAGTTTGCATCTATGTTATTAGTTTTAAGAAAACCTTTTACAAATTTGTTAGCGACATAAATGTCTTCGGTAAGTAGCTGACCCGAGAGATAAAAGTAAAGTTCGTCAGGATTTAAAGAGGTTAGTTTCTGAGCAAGCACACGGTAAGCTTCTTCCCAAGAGATCTCCTTAAAAGGCTTATCCTTTGATTCTCTATATAGAGGTTTTAGGATCCTACCTTCATTCATTACCTTAGGGAAGTAAACAGGCTTTTTACATATGTCTCCTTTGTTCGCGGGATGTTCAAAGTCCCCTTTTACCCTTCCTTTTTCATCTATGTAAAGTCCGCAACCTACACCGCAGTAAGGACACTGGAAGTTCTTCATACCTTCTTATATGCAAAAGCTGTGCCGTAAAATAATTGCTATGGAAAAGCCCATCGTAAGCATCATAATGGGAAGCATCTCCGATTGGGAACACATGAAGGGTGCTTCAGATATACTCTCCGAGCTCGGAGTCCCTCACGAGAAAAGGGTGGTTTCCGCTCACAGAACTCCGGAACTTATGTTTGAATTTGCAAAATCCGCGGAAGAGAGGGGGATAGAGGTAATCATCGCGGGAGCGGGGGGATCCGCACACCTTCCGGGAATGGTCGCTTCCCTCACAACCCTGCCCGTGATAGGCGTTCCCGTTCCCTCAAGGCACCTCTCCGGAGTGGACTCCCTCTACTCCATAGTCCAGATGCCTGCGGGAGTCCCTGTGGCCACCGTGGCTATAGGAAACTCCACGAACGCAGGCCTGCTGGCGGTCAGGATTTTGGCCATAAAATACCCGGATCTTTCCAAAAAGCTCAAAGAATACAGGGAGAAACTCAAAGAGAAGGTTTTGAACATGAAGATAGAGTAGGTAAACCAGCGTGTAAACGGGCAGGTCAACAAGCACAGGAAGGTCGCTCTCTCAGTCCCCCTCGCATAGGGGCCGGCTCTGTTTGCTATGGATTAAAATATAGCAGGGAGAATTAACATGAACATTGGCATCCTCGGCGGGGGCCAGCTGGGATGGATGACCATACTCGAAGGGAGGAAACTCGGATTTACCTTTTATGTTCTTGAATCTAAAAAAGATTCCCCCGCAGGGAAGATTGCGGACGGGTGGTTTCATCCCTCTGAAGTGAATAAGTTCCTTGAAAGATGTGATGTAATCACCTACGAGTTTGAACACATTCACGACTCTATCCTTGAAAAGGTAGCACCCAAAACCGTTCCTTCGGTAGATATCCTCAAAATAAAAAACAGCAGGGTCAAAGAGAAGGAGTTTCTCAGAAAGAGAGGTTATCCGGTTGTAAGGTTCGACGTATCCACAACCGATACACTTCAGCGGAAGGTGGAAGACTTCGGACTGCCTTGCGTAATAAAGTCAGAAAAACTGGGCTACGATGGGAGAGGTCAATACAAGATATATTCTCCTGAAGACGTCAAAAAGGTTTTAGAAAACCACCCACCAGAAGAGGTGTTCGTTATAGAAGAATTGGTAAACTTCGAGTTCGAAGCGTCGGTGATAGGTGTAAGAAGTATAAAAGGAGAACTCAAATTCTATCCTGTAACGGTAAATTTCCACTCGGAAGGGGTGCTCCTTTACAACTTTACCCAAAACACCCCTTTTGACGGTGAGATGAGGGATATAGTTAGAAGTTTGATAGGGGATCTCGATATTTATGGGTTGCTTGCGGTAGAGTTCTTTATAACGAAGGACGGCAGGGTTCTAATAAACGAGTTTGCCCCAAGACCCCACAACACGGGTCACTATTCCCTTGATGGATCTTACACTTCTCAGTTTGAAAATCTCCTGAGGGCTTTGACGGGTATGCCTTTGGGTTCAACCGAACTCAAATTGCCTTCAGGTATGGTAAACATACTGGGTCTCTCTTTGGAGGATTTTGACGTAAATGAGGTTCTTTCTGTAGAGGGAGCAAAACTCTACTGGTATGGCAAAGAAAAGAAAATCCGCAGGAAAATGGGTCACGTTAACGTAGTTGCTAAAGATCTTAGGAGCCTTAAGGAGAAGATAGAAAAAATCATAAGGATTATCTATCACGAAAGTGCGGTCAGCGTATGAAGGTAGCCCTTGAGAAATTGGAAAAGACCATACCTGAAGTAAAGCCCTTTGTAAAGAAAAGAATAGAGGAGTTTGAAAGCCTCGGAAGGGAGGGAAAAACCAACTACGACTTTAGACCCTTTTTGGATATCAGTTTCGAAGCGGGTATGTTTTCTGAATTGTGTTTTTGTCTTCTGACTGCAAACTCTTCCGCCAGTATGGGTATAAGGATTCAGGCAAAGCTGGGAGATGAAGGTTTTATGAATCTTTCTTTTGAGGACTTAACGGAGGTTTTCAGAAAGCACGGGCACCGATTTCCCGAACAGAGAGCTTCGAGGATACTGGAAGTCAGACAAAGATGGGATGAGATAAGAGGACTTTTGAAAGACCATAAAGACAGCAAGCAAATCCGGTATCTCCTTGCGGATTCAAAGTCCTCCTTTAAAGTTAAAGGCTTTGGCTACAAGGAAGCCTCCCACTTTTTGAGGAACTTAGGAAAAAAAGACTTGGCCATAATAGACAGGCACATATACAGATTTTTGGTAGAGAACCGACTCTTTGAGGAGGTCAAGACCTTAACCCCGAAGCGCTATCTCGAGGCGGAAAGGGTCCTTGAGAAGGTAGCAAAGACCTTAGGTATATCTTTAGCGGAACTGGATCTTTACATTTTCTATATAAAAACGAAGAAGGTTCTCAAGTAGAATCTACCTTACGCACGGAAAAATCTATCTTGTCCTTTTCCGTCAGAGACAGTTCGATCACGGTAGATATCAAACTCATTACATCTTTCGCCTCATCTTCTAAAAAGACGTCGAAGCTCCTCTTTAAAGTCTCGAAGTTGGAAGCGGTTGCACTCAGAATAGTAAGTATAGGTATATCAAAGAGCTTTCTTACCGCCCCAAAAGCACCTTTCATAAGCATATCGCTCATGTAGATGATCTCCGGATGAATAAGGAGTGCCTCTTCCACGCCCTGATCGAAGGAAGGCACATCCACACCCACTTCCCTTTGAATAACTATGGATGAGGAATGCTTTATAAGGTAAGTTATGGGCCTTTCGAGTATGTAGACTACCCCGCTCTGATTATCACAAAGCTCTTTTAAAAGTGAATAGGCAAAGAGATTATGTATGACGAAGGTCTTCCCCAGTATAACAACTATACCTTCCGTTTTGGAGAGTGTGCTAAGAAGTTTCTTAACCTCTCCCCGATCACTTACTATCTCCTCCAGCGGTGGTATGTCGTAAGGAACCTTGGTGATGTTTACCACGTAGCTTCCCCTCTGCGTTAGGTAGGTGACCCTTATCCTTCCCACGTTAGGGATGCCGAAGGAGAAAAAACCTTCTTTACCTAAGGGTCCTAAAGAGTCGGGAGTGTGGGATCTGAGGGAAAGGAGTGTTTCCCTTATGTCCTCCGCGGATAGGATTACGTCCATAACCCTGTTTATGGAACGGTCTCTTCTTTCTACTGGAGACGCCTTAGGAGCGAGGATTATTTCCGTGAACTCCCTCCGCTCCGCCAAGAAGTTAAGTATTTCCGGTGCTATGTTCATAACGCTAAAATTTTAAGACAGCGGAAGCATAAAGGTAAAGGTTGCAAGGGTTGGAAAAAGAAAAGACCTTACGCATAAGGGAAATGTCTCAAGAAGATATAGAAAAGGTTTTTCTCATAAATTCCTCCTCCTTTACCACTGACGCTTGGAGCAGAGAAGCCATAGAAAGGGAGTTTAAACTTAACTACTCGAGGCGCTTTGTCCTTGAAAAAGAGGGAAGTGTTATAGCTTACGCTTTTGTATGGATTATAAAAGGCGAAGCCTTTTTAATGAGCTTTGCGGTAGAGAAAAAGGAAAGGGGCAAAGGTTACGGAAAGATTTTTATGGAGAAGCTTATAGAAAAGCTAAGGGATGAAGCGCATGTAATTCAGCTTGACGTTAGAAAGTCCAACATAAGGGCCATAAGACTTTATAAGAGCTTGGGCTTTAAAATAGTAGCCGAAAGGCCAGGTTTTTACTCGGACGGAGAAACCGCCCTGCTGATGGAACTAAAACTCAAGTAAACTTCCTTTGGCACGCTCTTTGCAAATCCTCCTTCAAGGAGGCGAGCTATGAAGATAGTGATCATCGGAAACGGAATAGCGGGGACCGCTCTCGTTGAGGAGATCCTTCAGCAAACCGACGGCAAGGACGTAAGGATTCAGGTATTCGGAGACGAAAAATACATCGGCTACAACAGGATCCTC
>WFYK01000106.1 GCA_015490105.1 Aquificaceae bacterium
CAATCTGGGGAGACAATAGATACCAAGTTTGCTATGAACCATGCAAAGGAAAAGGGAGCTACCACCTTAGCGGTTGTAAACGTGGTGGGAAGTTCGATCGACAGAGAATCCGACATATCCCTTCACACACACGCGGGACCTGAAATAGGTGTAGCGGCGACAAAAACCTTCACCGCTCAGCTGACAGCCCTTTACTTCTTAGCTATAAGCTCCTCGGGAGAGAAGGAAGCCCTCATAAAAGCCTTGTCTTCCGTTTCGTCGAAGATAGAAGCTGTCTTAGACTCCTCCGAGGAGGTGGAGAAGGTCGCGGAAGAATTTCTAAAGGTCAAAGATTTTCTATACTTGGGCAGATACTTAAGCTACCCGATAGCCCTTGAAGGCGCGCTAAAGCTAAAAGAGATTTCCTACATTCACGCGGAAGGATATCCTGCGGGGGAGATGAAACACGGACCGATAGCACTCATAGACGACAAGATGCCGGTAGTTGTCGTAGCTCCAAAGGACAGGGTGTATGAAAAAACACTATCCAACGTGGAAGAAGTAAAAACCCGCAAAGGAAAGGTTATAGCGGTAGGTTACGAAGGGGATGAGGTTTTAAGAAAAGAAGCTCACAGGTTCTTGAGTGTTCCGCAGGTGGAAGAGGATCTCAGTCCTTTCCTTACGGTGATACCCCTTCAGCTACTTGCTTACCATATAGCGAGTAAGTTGGGACTCGATGTGGATCAACCGAGGAACTTGGCCAAAACCGTTACCGTAGAATAATCTCTTATGTATCTCATAGAAAACTACGCGCGCCTCCCCGTGCGTTTCGTAAAAGGTAAGGGCGTCTACCTTTACGACGAAAAGGGAAAAAGATACTTAGACTTTATAGCGGGCATAGGTGTGGTTTCTCTGGGTCACGCGGATGAGGGTCTCGCACGGGTAATAACAAGGCAAGCTCAAGAACTTCTGCACGTTTCTAATCTTTATGAGAACCCTTGGCAGGAGGAACTGGCTAAAAAGCTCTCCGATCGCTTCTGGACTAAGGCAAGGGCTTTCTTTTGCAACTCGGGAACGGAGGCCAACGAAACGGCGATAAAGCTTGCAAGAAAGTATTGGCGTGAAGAGGGTCAAAATCGATACAGGATAATAACCTTCAGAAAAGGCTTCCACGGTAGAACATACGGTAGCCTTTCCGCAACCGCTCAGGAGAAACTCCACAAGGGCTTCGAACCTATGCTCGAAGGTTTTGATTATGCGGAGTTTAACGACATTAGGTCTGTAGAGAAGCTGATCACCTCGGAGACCGCGGGGATAATGCTTGAAACCATTCAAGGCGAGGGCGGAGTAAACGAAGCGGACCCGGACTTCTTGGAAGGTATTCAAAAGATTTGTGAAAGGGAAGGCTTACTTTTGATAGTCGATGAGGTTCAAACCGGGATAGGAAGGACGGGAAGGTTTTACTCTTACGAGTGGTTCAACCTAAAACCCGATATAATCACGCTCGCGAAGGGCCTCGGAGGGGGCGTTCCCGTAGGGTGCGTCCTTGCGAGAGAAGAAGTAGCCAAAGCCTTCAAGCCCGGGGATCACGGGTCTACCTTCGGGGGAAATCCGCTTGCCTGCAAAAGTGCAAGTTATGTGGTGGACAGGGTAGCAAATCTTCTTCCCCAAGTTCTTGAAGTGGGAAAGGTCTTCAAGGAGGGTCTTAGAGAACTCCACGCGGGTAAAGTCAAAGGCAGGGGCCTTATGTTGGGACTTGAGATCGAAAAAGAGTGTAAAGAGATAGTGCTAAAAGCCCTCAAAGAGGGGCTTCTTATCAACTGCACCGCATCCCGGGTTCTTAGATTTTTGCCACCGCTGATAGTTCAAAAAGAACATGTTGAAGAAGCTTTGAGGATCTTACAAAAGATCCTTTATCCTTAAAACTATGACCAAGGCGGTAATTCTCTGTGCGGGAAGGGCTCAGAGGCTGAAACCCTATTCGGATAGCATCCCTAAACCTCTCATTAAGGTAGCGGGCAGGGAAATACTCTTTAGAACCGTAGAGCTTCTCAGGAGAAACGGAATAGAGGAGTTCGTTGTAGTCGTAAACGAAGATTCTAAAGAGGCTATAGAGAGATTTTTAAAAGGTTTGGGGATAAATTTCAAAATGGTCGTTAACCCGCACCCCGAAAGGGAAAACGGATACTCCCTCCTCTTGGCCAAGGATCACGTTAAAGGAAAGTTTGTCCTTACTATGGGAGACCACCTCTACTCGGAAAGCTTTATAGAAAAGGCTCTGAAGGGAGAAGGTCTGATAGTTGACGATAAAGCACTCTATACGGACCCGCTCGAAGCTACCAAGGTCTTTTGCGAAAACGGTAGGATCAAAGACATAGGCAAGCGGATAACCAACTTCAACTGCTACGATACGGGCTTTTTTATCTTGGATGAAAGCATATTTGAGGTAGCCGAGCGACTTGAAAAAGAAAGGGAAAAACTTACGGTAAGCGAGATAGTAAAAGAAGCCCGAATCAAGTGTTATCTGGTTTCCGGGGAGTTTTGGACCGATGTGGACACGCCAGAAGATCTAAAGAACGCTACCTACTCTCTTATAAAGGCTATAGTGCAAAACTCGAAAGACGGACTCGTATCCAGATACATAAACAGACGCTTTTCTACGAAGATATCCGCTCTTCTTGTAGATCACTTAAGCCCGAATCAAGCTACTTTGCTCTCTTTTGCGGTGAACATGCTTGCGGTTTTAGTTTGCTTCTTTAGTCCCGCTCTGGGAGGTATCCTCTATCAGGTGAGCTCTATCCTCGACGGCGTTGACGGAGAGATAGCAAGAGCAAAGCTTGAAACATCTAAAGTGGGGGGATGGCTTGACTCGGTTCTTGATAGGATAGGGGACTTTGCTTTTCTTTTTGCTTTGAGCTTCCACGTTCCTCCTTCCGTTTTTCCTTGGGTTCTTTTAGCGGTTTTTGGAAGTTTAATGGTTAGCTACACAACTGAGCGTTACAGGGGAGCCTTCTGCAAAAGTCCGGATCCAGTAATAGAGAAACTTCGCTTCCTGCCTGCAAAAAGGGACGAAAGGATATTCGCGATAATGATCTTTTGTCTTTTGGGCCTTATTGAAGAGATCTTCGTGCTCTTGGCGGTTATCACTAACGCGAGGGTTTTCGCAACCTTGTGGGTTGTTTTAAAGTCTGAGGAAGCGTAGGTAAAGAAAGAATCCTATGATAGGAAAGGCGATCATAATCAACGCGGAAACCCTCATGTCTCCGCCCGAGAGAATTAAGCTAAAACTCCAAATCCAAAGACCAACTGTAGAGGAGAGTCTATCCGAAAGGGACATAAGACTGAAAAGACCCGCTATTCTCCCTCGGGAGAACTCCTCCGCGATCAGACTCCTCGAGATGGTCCAAAGATGCGCTAAACTAAGACCTCCCAGCAGGCCTACGAAGAGAACGATCTCTTCCGAGATACGGTAAACGCTAAGGAGAAACCCTATCCACAGAAAAAAGCCCAAAATAAACAGCTTCCTCGAAGAGATCCTTTTGCCCAGAAAACCCCAAAAGAGACCGCCCGCCACACCGCCGAGGGCGGAAATACCCATAACTTTGTATATTTGAGCCTCGCTAAGATTTAGAACATCCTTCAAAAATAAGCCCATCAGGACAACCGTTGAATGCCCGACCTCCGCTATGAAAAAGAAGCTGAGTATGAACAAAAGAAACCTTTTGTCCGAGATCAGGTCTTTGAGGGAGTAGCTTTCTGAGAAATTAGGCTCAGGGACGAGGAGATAGAGCGCTAAGGAGGTTATAAGAATTAAGAAAAAAGCTATTAGAAGGTTTTCCTTCCCTCCGAGATAGTTATGAAATATACCTAAAACCACCCCCGCGGTGAGATACCCCACCGCAACACCGAGACCCGAAGCAAAAGACTTATCCTCAAAAGAGGCTATCATCGAATTGTAAAAGGCTACGCTCTGCTGATGAAGAGCTACTACAGAAAACAGCAAGGCTATTGCTAAGGCGGGAAAATCCAAAAGAGCTAAAGCTAAAAGACACGAAAAGGCCAAAGCGATTGAAGTCAGTAAAAAGATCTTTTTCCTGATACGCTTTCTGTCCGCAAATCTCGATAGGAAGATTAAAACTAAAAAGGAGAAAAGTAAGACAGAACCGTAGATAAAGCTATAAACTTGAGGAGGGATAAACTCCCTCACGTAGAGAGGGAAAAAGGTGGACAGGACGAGAGCCCCGAGGAGCGTCTCGCCTGCATCGAAACTCGCGAAAGCGAGCTTCCTAAACAGGGTCCTTCTTTTACTCTAAGACTATAACGTTTTTAGCCCTTGGGCCTTTGACGTCTTCTTCTACCTCAAACTGAACCCTTTGGCCCTGCTGGAGAGTTTTGAACCCCTCCATCTGAATAGCGGTAAAGTGAACGAAAACGTCCCCTTTGTTGTCGTCACGGGTTATAAACCCGTAACCTTTGTCCTTGTTGAACCACTTAACTGTGCCTGTGAGACTCATAAGATACGACCTCCTACAACTTAATTCCCTTAAAGATAGGCCTAAGTTTCCTTTTTGCAAGAGAAACCAGAAAGAGCCCGCAGGCACTTAGAACCACAGCACCGGAGGGAGGAAGGTCAAAAAGAAAAGATACCCCTATCCCAATCCAAAAAGCAAAGATCGAAGTAATTAACGAAATCTTCAATGTTCCCAAGAAGGAAGAGGATAGTCTCAGTGCGGTAAGTGACGGAAGGATCAAGAGGGAAGATGCGAGCAGAACGCCCACGGTTTTGACCGCTACCGCGACACTCAAAGAGACCACCGCTACCAGAAGGTAATTTATCTTGGAAACGTCGTAGCCCCTCATTCTTGCGATATCCGGATTAAACAAACTCACCGCTATCGCATGTTTTAGTTTGAAAAAGACTCCGAAACACAAAGTGCTCAGTGCCGCGAGTATAAGAATATCTTCGTCCGTTAAAGTGTAAAGACTCCCGAAAAAGACCGAGGACACTATTTTGCTTCCCTCAGGATGCACGCCCGCGACTATCAAACCCGTGGAAGCTCCGAGAGAAAACACAACTACGTTTACACTATCCGCGGGGAGTTTGCTTTGCTGGAATAGGAACTCCATGAAAAGTCCTAAAAGGACTAAACCTAAAACAGTTACCCAAAATGATTCGATCCCTAAAGCTAAGACTAATGCCCAAAGCCCCATAGCTGAATGGGATAGACTCGCTCCGAGGAAAGAAAGTCTCCTTAAAACCAAGTATGGGCCTGCGATACCGCACACGACACCGACAAAAGAACTTCCCAGCAATGCTTTACTGAGAATACCTATCAGGAGGGGATCCATAGGATCTCCTCCAAGGCGGATATGCTCTCTTCGGGTGGTCCGAAGAAAACAACCTCTTTGTCCAAACCTAAAATCTTGTCACACTCCTTGAGTAAGAGGCCTATCTCGTGTGATGCGATCAAAACGGTAGTTCCTTCCGAAGCGACAGTTCTTACCGTATCCATAAGATGTCTCTTTACATGAACGTCCAAACCAACTGTGGGTTCATCCAAAATAAGCAGATCCTGAGCGCAAGCTAAGGCTAAAGCTACCAAGACGATCTGCTGTTGACCTCCGGAAAGTTGGTTAAAGGGTTTATCTAAAAAACCCTCCATATGAAATATAGCGCTCACTTGAGACAGATCCGCTCTTGCACTTTTGAAAAGTTCCCTCGGAGTTATGGGTAGAGCACTATCTACGCTTATTCTCTGGGGGGCGTATCCTACCCTTCGCCACTCGTTGAAGTTTTTTACTTCAAGACCGAGGATCTTAGCACTCCCGCCGTAATCTTTAAGAGACCCGCTCAGGATCTTCAAGAGGGTGCTTTTCCCCGCTCCGTTAGGACCTACAATACCTACGATCTCTCCTCTCTCTACCTTGAAGCTCACATCCTTTAAAACCTCCTCTCCTTCCCGATAGGAGTAGGAAAGCCTCTCCACTTCTACTGTGAACATTGAAGAACCCGTGCTAAAGACTCTACCGTGTTTATTATCAGCTCGTGGTAATTTTTTGCTCTATAACCTAACGGATCTAAGCTTATCAGCTCTATACCCTCGGATGTGGCAAAATCCTTCAGGGGATTTGAACCTTCGTAAGCTACGAAGATAGATCTTAAATTTTTCTTTTTGATTGTTTTCAAGAATCGGATCACCTTGGAAGGCTTTAAATCACTGTAGTGAAGGTCTGCGTCTATCAAGGATAGGTATTCAAGATTGTAGTCTTGAGCAAGGGCTTTTAAAAAAGGATGGTCGCTTGCGACCACTTTCAGGGTGCAATCGGAGAGGCGAACCCTTATAAGGTCGTTGAGGGCTCGGAGATCTTTGAGGAACTTTTCGGTTCTAACTGTAGGTATACCTTTCTCACTCAGTCTCTTAGCAAGCTCTGGCAAGACCTTTTCCACGCGCTTAGGAGACAGCCAACCGTGATCCGATCCCAGGGGAACGACTACCGTCTTTTGAGGAAAGCGCCTACTTATTTCCTTCTCCCAAGACTCTCCGTCCGAGACAAGCACCAGCTCAGATTTGCTTAACGTAAGGATATCCTTGGGAGAAAGCTCAAAGAGATGGGGATCTGAGGAGGATTTTAGAAGTAAAACCGTTTTTGTCTTCGGAGAGATCTCCTTTAGTATCAGTTCTAAAGGTCTTATGGAAACCGCAACTTCGTTGGCAAGGGAAATATGTGAAAAAAGGATCAGCAGGATCAGGGCAAATTTCAAGCGTTCTCCTCTTGGGATTTGAGTTTTTTGAGTATAACCTTCATCATCGTGAGCATCGAACTTGGGTCGGTTGCGGTAATGAGATTTTTATCTACCTCTACGGGCTCTCCCGTGTATTGGGCACCTGCGTTTTCAAGGTCATCTTTTATAGCGGAAAAGCCCGTTACCCTTTTGCCTCTTACGATCTTAGCGGATATTAGAACCCAAGGTCCGTGACATACCGCACAGACAAGTTTGCCTTCTTCGTAGTGCCTTTTGACCAAGTTCAAAACGTCCTTTGACCTTCTCAACCTGTCGGGTGCGTATCCTCCCGGCACGAAAACGCAGTCAAAATCTTCGTGCAGGACGTCCTTTATAGTTTTATCCGGAAAAAAGCTCATACCCCTCTTCCCTTTATATTCCCTCAAGGAAGGTCCTGCGGAGATCACCTCAAACCCTTCCTCTTTGAACCTCAAGTAAGGGTAAAGGAACTCCGAATCTTCCACGAGGTCTTCGAGGAATATTAGTATCCTCTTCATAAGGTTTAATTTTAAAATATCCACCGAAGGTGGGACTTTTAGACAGGTTTTTTAAAAAAAGGAAGGAAAAGGAAACCCTGTGGACCAAGTGTCCCGAGTGTAAAACCTTACTATACGTTCCCGATCTAAAAGAAAACCTTAAGGTCTGTCCCAAGTGTGACTATCACTTTCC
>WFYK01000107.1 GCA_015490105.1 Aquificaceae bacterium
AGGGAAGCTATCTTGGTAAAGCCCCTGTTTCTTACCTCTCTCGCAATAGGCCCGAGAACCCTCGTTCCTAAAGGTTCCCCGTATTGGTTTAGCAAAACGCAAGCGTTGTCATCGAACTTTATGTAGCTTCCGTCGGGTCTCCTCACCTCTTTCGCGGTTCTCACCACCACAGCTCTGTAGATCTTCCCCTTCTTAGCGTTGCCGTCCGGAAGGGCTTCCTTGACCGTGACGGTAACAACATCTCCGAGGGTTGCATACTTCCTCGGCGCGTAAGGTATACCTATCACCTGAACCTTCTTCGCTCCTGAGTTGTCAGCAACGTTCATGTAACTTTGCCTTTGGATCATTTCCCTTCACCTCTCGTGTCCGTGGTAAAAGCAAAGCAGTATTTTAAATCTTTAAAGGTCGGATTTCAACCTAACATCCACCTCATATTCTTTTCCGGTTTTCTCCAATAGAAGGTTCAAAAGGTCAGAAGTCTTTTCTTCAATTACAAGATTCCTAAAAACTGCTAAGTCTTCAGGCTTTTTGTAATCCCTCTTTTCCACATGCAAAACCGCGAACCCGTCCATAAAAGGGAAAGGGCCGAAAAGCTGTTTCTTCGAGAAAACGAGATCTATCAGGCCATCTCTTCCCAAGGGCAAAATCCTTGCTATCTCTTCGGATCGCGTATCGCTGAAGCGTATCTTCCGCACCCCTTTAGGTTCTTGCCCTTTTTCGAGAATATCCATCACATCAAGGGCTTTTTGCCTTGCAAGATCCCTACCCTTCTTTTTAAGAAACTCTTCCTTTACCTTATCCTTTACTTCATTAAAAGAAGGTATCTTCAACGAAGGTTCTTTTTCCAGAAATATAACGTAGTAAATCCCCTTTTCTTTCACGATGTTTACCCTCTCCTGAGGGGTAAGGTTTTGTGCAAGTTTCCTCAAAGGTGGGCTCAGATCCGTGTCTCCTTTGAAGTGCTTTCCTCCTTCTATGATCTTTCCTTTCTTTAGAGAGGTGTATATCCTGTGGGCTTCTTTTTTATCTTTGACCTCCCAAACTCTGTATACGGGCGGTTCTCTTTTGGCAAAGATGTCCTTATTCTTTTCAAAGAATTCTTTGAGATCCTCTTCTGAGACTTTGAGATCTATGCTCTTTTCATCGATTACAAAGAGCGTTCCATTTATAAGGGTGTTTTGGAGTTTTGAAAGGGTTTCGAGCTCCTTTTCTGAAACGTAAGTTAACTCCTTTAAGATCTCTAACAGTCTCTGTAAGGTAAGCTCCTTGCGGATGAAGGTTTCGTATTCAACCGCGGTTATTCCTGTTCTTTCAAGAAATTCCTTGTATAGATTTATATCGAACTTGCCATTTCTTTGAAACTGCGGATCGGAAGTGATCACCTTGGCCACCTCTTGATCTGACACAACTATTCCCATTTCCTTTGCCTTTTTTACCCCCATCTCCCTGACTACGAGGGAGTTCAACACCTGCCTTTCTAAAGCCTTAAACTCTTCTTCAGAAAGGTTTTGATTTGCAAAACGTAGCATGTAAAAACGGAGTTCCCTTAGGGTAATACAGCTGTCTTCTACTTTAGCTACGCACTTTTTGGGAGTGAACATCTCCTGAAAGTCCCCCACGTTGAACATCCAAAAGAGAAAGGAAAGGGAAACAAAGGCAGTTATGTAGGCTATAAGTTTCTTATGCTTTTGAAAGAGGGTATACATCCAAAATCTTGTATGGCGGCGGGCGGACTCGAACCGCCGACCTGGGACTTATGAGATCCCCGCTCTAGCCAGCTGAGCTACGCCGCCTATCAGATAAAGATTATATCCCACGTTGGCTTTGTGAAAACACATAAGTTTATAAGAAAATTCTTAAACGTGTTAAAATAGGTTGGGTTTTCAGGAGGTGGAAATATGGAAGCTTCCAGGAGAGACTTCTTGGGAGTAGCCCTCGGCGGTTTGGGAGCTATAGGGGCTCTGGGAGCACTCTATCCTATAGTCAAGACACTCGAGCCGAGTGCAGCTTCCAGTATGGAAGGTAGGGTTGAGATGAAACTTTCTGAAGTGCCCGAGCTCGGCGTAAGGGTAACCTCTTGGAGAGGTAAACCTCTATTTATCGTGCACCTGCCGGAAGACATAGAGCAAAGATTTCAGTATCCGAGCCTCAAAGCGGGAGCCAAAAACTCCGCGGGTAAAACCAATAAGGAGATCATAGGTTCCCATAGGATCTTTGCCCTCGAAGGAGTGTGCACACACTTAGGATGTATACCTCTGTGGAAGCCCGAAGGAAGTGATGCGGTCAAAGCTCCTTACTTCCACTGTCCTTGCCACGGAGGGTTGTATACCCCCTGGGGAGACGTTATAGGAGGTCCTCCTCCGAGACCTCTGTATGTGCCTCCTCAAAAGATAGAAGGTGATAAGCTCATCGTGGACATGGCTATCAAAGATGGTTTTGTAAAAGAAAGGGTTTAAAGGAGGTCGGAGGAAATGGTGCAAAAGCTCATAGACTGGCTGGACGAAAGGGTAAAGATAAGGGAGCTTTACGCCAGCCAAATGACCGAATACAAGGTTCCCAAAAACCTCACTTTCCCCTACGTTTTCGGGGTTTTAGCTTTGATAACTTTCGCCCTGCAGGTCATATCGGGAATAATTCTTCTGATGTATTACAAACCGGTTATAGCTCACGCCTTTGACAGTGCCAACTACACCATAATGAAAGAAATTTCCTTCGGATGGCTGTTCAGACACATACACGCTGCGGGAGCTAACTTCTTCCTTGCCATCGTATATCTTCATATGTTTACCGGTATCTATTACAACGCTTATAAAAAACCAAGAGAACTCGTTTGGATAGTAGGATGGGTTATCTACTTCGTCCTGCTTACTACCGCCCTTACCGGATATCTTCTCCCTTGGGGTCAGCTCTCCTATTGGGGAACGGTAGTTACAACTGAGATACCCGCTTCCTTGGCAGATGCTCCTTTCCTGAAGAGCATCTTCGCAGCTATAGGTGAAACCATTTCCTTCTGGATGAAAGGCGGATACAAGCTCGAAGACTTAGCACTGGGAAGGTTCTTCGGTCTTCACGTTCTCTTCCTGCCTTTGGTTTTGATGGCCCTCATAGGTATACACCTGTTCCTCGTTAGGGCTGCGGGAATCTCCAACCCGGACGGATACGAGATAGATAAGAAAAAGGACACCGACAAGGTTGTTCCCTTTCACCCTTACGTTACCCTCAAAGAAGGCGCGGTTGCCATGTGGTATCTTGCTATCTTCTTCTTCTTTGTATTCTTCAACATGTCCCACTTCCTACCTGCGGATAACTTTGAACCTGCGGATCCTCTAAAGACACCTCCTCACATAGCGCCCGAGTGGTATCTGCTCGGTTTTTATGAAGTTTTCAGATCCATACCCAGTAAGTTCTGGGGTTTTATAGCCTTTAACCTAATACTCGTTCTCTTGCTCCTGCTACCCTTCTTGGACTTCTCTCCTATAAAGAGCGCAAGGAGAAGACCTCTGTTCTTCATTATGTTCATAGTGTTTATGTTCTCTTCGATGGCTCTTACCATACTGGGAACCATGGCACCGACACCTACGAATGCCAAACTGGGAATGTTCTTTACCGCACTGGTATTTCTATTCTTCCTGTCGCTTCCCATCATCTCCTTCATTGAAATGGGTTGGAGCAAGATAAAGGGAGGTCAGACATGAACGGTGTAGGAATGATCAAAACCATCTTTTTTGCTGGATCCGTCCTTGTGTTTTTCTTCATTATCTGGATTTACAACCCCTTTGCTCACCATGCGGAGTATGATCTGCCTGACGAAGCGGAAAAGATAATCAAGGATCCCAAATACGCAAAGGAGGGAAGAGATCTTTTCATCCAAAACTGTGCAAGCTGTCACTCACTCAGATACGACGGTGTGTATTTGATGTCCGTTACCGCAAAACCCGAGTGGCAGAAGATAGAAAAAACTATGGGTAAACCTATCCTCAAAGAGGTAGACGGCAAACTTCAAGTTACGGGCTACTTCGTTCCGAGAGACGTTTACGAAGCCGTTGCCCTTCAGGACCTCCTGAATTTGAAAGCTTCCTTCGGTAAGATCCCTCCTGACCTTTCCACCATGTATCTTGCGAGAGGTCCCGCATACCTTTACAACTTCATACTTGACCCTCAAAAAGTCCTTCCGGGAACCTCTATGCCTAAGCTCTTTTACCCCGAAGCGGATCCCGAAGCTACCAAAAAGGTTGCTAAGATCGTCTCTTATATGAGATCCGTGAACGAGCCTTC
>WFYK01000108.1 GCA_015490105.1 Aquificaceae bacterium
AGATAACGGGGGTAAAGACCACTATACCGCTTCTTATAGAGATAATGAAGGAGCCAGACTTCAGAGCAGGTAAGTTTACCACCAAATACTTGGAAGAGCATCCGCAGGTATTTGACTACAAGGAGCACAGGGATAAGGAAGACTACGTTGCCATGATCTCTGCGGTTATAGCGAGTTACCACGGGCTTTGAAGCATGCTGACCGAGAAGGATTTCATCTTTATAGCGGGTCCATGCGCTATAGAAAGTGAAGATCTGGTTTTGAGGGTAGCGGAAAAGTTAAAAGAGCTGAGCGAGAAGTTTCCTCAGGCGGAGTTTATATTCAAGTCTTCGTTCGATAAAGCAAACAGGTCTTCTATTAACTCTTTTCGCGGGCACGGAATGGAATACGGCCTGAGGGCACTGCGGAGGGTGAAAGAGGAGTTCGGCCTTAAGGTCACCACCGATATTCACGAAAGCTATCAAGCGGATCCCGTAGCTGAGGTTGTAGATCTAATCCAAATACCCGCTTTTCTTTGTAGGCAAACGGATCTCCTTCTCAGTGCTGCGAAAACGGGAAAGCCTGTAAATGTAAAAAAGGGCCAATTCATGGCCCCTTGGGATATGAAGAATGTAGTTGAAAAGCTAAAGGTGGGCGGTTGTTCTGAGATTTTCCTAACGGAAAGAGGTGTATCTTTCGGATACAACAACTTGGTAGTAGACTTTAGGAGCTTGCCTATCATGAAAAACTATGCAAAGGTTATCTTCGACGCTACCCACAGCGTTCAGCTTCCGGGAGGCATGGGAAACAGATCCGGAGGGCAAAGGGAATTTGCTTTTCCCTTAGCAAGAGCTGCGGTGGCGGTAGGATGTGACGGTGTTTTCATGGAAACCCACCCCGATCCAGACAGAGCTCTGTCGGACGGTCCCAATCAGATTCCTCTTTCGGAGCTGGAGTTTATAGTTTCCGCCCTTCTTGAGATAAGGGAAACCACCGCCAAGTTTTACGATAAGGTCATAAGATGAAGGTTTCCCTAATTAGTTTAGGCTGTTCTAAAAATTTGGTGGATTCGGAATTTATCTTAGGGACTCTAAAGAGCGGAGGTGCACGGTTTACAACTGACCCTGCTGATGCGGATCTAATAATAGTCAATACCTGTGGGTTTATTGAGGACGCTAAAAGAGAATCTATAGATGCAATCCTATCCGCGGTGGAGTCCGGAAAAAGGGTAATAGTGGTAGGCTGTCTCGTGGAAAGATACAAGGAGGAACTGCAAAAGGAAATACCGGAAGTGGAAGCCTATTTTGGAACAGAAAGCTGGAAAGAGTTAGCTTCCTACTTGGGGATAAAATCTGTCAGTAACCCTACGAGGATCCTCAGCACCTCTTCCTATGCCTATCTCAAAATAGCTGAAGGATGCAACAGGCTCTGCTCCTTTTGTGCCATTCCGTCCATAAGGGGAAAACATAGATCAAAACCGGTAGAAGACCTCTTAAGAGAGGCTCAATATCTCGTAGATCAAGGTGTCAAGGAGATAGTTATAGTTTCACAAGACACGGGATTTTATGGAAAGGATATTTATGGAGAGTTTAAGCTGGTAGATTTGCTAAAAAAATTGGAAAAGTTAGAAGGCTTACTGTGGATAAGATTGCTTTACCTGTATCCGACGGAAGTTTCTGATGATCTCCTTGAGTTTCTGGCGAATTCGGAAAAGGTGGTTCCCTATTTGGATATACCCCTTCAGCACATATCAAGTGAAGTCCTAAAAAGTATGAGAAGGGGTTATACGGAAAGTTTTGTTAGAAACCTTGTCGAGAAAATTCACAAAAAACTACCTCAGGCTACGTTAAGGACAACCTTTATAGTAGGCTATCCTAAGGAAACCGATAAGGATTTTGAGAAGTTGGTTTCTTTTGTAGAAGAGGGGTTTTTCACGTGGATGGGCGTGTTTACTTACTCACCTGAAGAGGGAACCCCCGCTTTTCCCTTGGGAGATCCCATCCCCGATGAGGTTAAAAAAGAAAGGGCCCAGTTGCTGATGGAGGTTCAGAATAGGATAACCAGAAGGAAACTTGAAACCTTTAAAGGCAAAACTTTTAAAGTCCTGGTGGATGGCTTCTCCGAAGAATTTTCCTTCCTTCCCATAGGCAGGATCTCTTTTCAAGCACCCGAAGTGGACGGGGTAGTTTACTTAGAATCTGAAATATCCTTAAAGCCGGGGGATGTAGTTGAAGTTTTTATAGATAGGTCCTCAGACTACGATCTTGCGGGGAGGGTTTTAAAGAAATTATGAGCAGGTTAGAGGAGTGGAAGGAAAGGTTCGAAAAGAGGTTGAGGGAGATCTTTAAACCCCAAGGCCCGCCAAAGCTCGTAGAGGCTATGGGTTACTACCTATTTCAAGAGGGTAAAAGGGTCAGGCCACTTATGGTAGTTGCTACAGCGAGCGCCTTGGGAGGGAACGAAAGGGATGCGATAACCGTGGGATGCGCTCTTGAGATGATCCATAACTACTCGCTTATTCACGACGATCTTCCTGCTATGGACAACGACGACTTTAGAAGGGGGTTGCCTTCATGCCATAAGAAATTCGGTGAAGCCTTAGCTATTCTTGCGGGCGATGCACTTTTGACTTACGCTTTTGAATTGATCACAGATACGAAGAACTTTGAGAGTTTATCCTCCGACACACTCTTGGAAATAGCTCTTACTTTAGCAAAGCGGGCGGGAAGCGGAGGTATGGTGGGCGGTCAGGTTCTTGACATTCAAAATGAAAAAGACCTCGACGAGGTAAACAAACTAAAGACAGGTGCACTCTTTGAAGCTTCCTTTGAGTTAGGAGGACTAATCGCGGGAAGGAGAGAACTTCTAAAGGATCTTAAAGATCTCGGCAAAACGGTAGGCCTGCTTTTTCAAATTACCGACGACATAATAGACGAAGACGGTTATGTTCTGAAAGAGGGAAAGGAAAGGGCCCTGTCTAAAGCAAAAGGACTTTACGAAAGGGCTAAAGAGCTAAACGAAACTATCTTGAACGGAAACGAAGAAATATCCATCCTCTTGGACAAGATATACCGCAGGGCACTATCTTAGTGGTGCACACCGAATATGCTTTCTAAAACCTCTTGCATAGGATCCCCGTGGTGCGGATTGTGATGGGATCTCAAGCAGGAGTTGTATTCGTGCTGACAGTTATTAAGACAGTGATTTAATCCGTGATGGTCGTGATGCCCGTAGCTGTGATAACACTCCCTTTTACAGTGTTCGTATCTATGGCTACAGTTGTCGCTCGCATGAGAGAGCCCGCTTGTCAAACCTAAAGCTGTTAGCACTACAGCTGTGAAAACCAGCCTTTTCATCCCCTTACCTCTTTTTTGTTAAGTTTAACACGAAAGTATCACTTAAGCAACTTAGTTGACAAATTATATTGCATTTGCTATATTTAAAAACATGGAGGTGTGTCGATGAGGGAAAAGATTTCTCAAGAACAAATTGAAAAGGAATTTGAAAAGTTAAGCGGACAGACCTCCGAAAGGGACGTTGAAAGAGCGGTGAAAGAGGCGGACAGAATCTACGAGAAGGTTAGAGATAGTTCTGTGCTTAGCAGAGAAATTGCAAAGGTAAAACTCCTCCTTATGCTAATAAAAGACTACTGGGAAGGTAACTACACAGAAATCCCTTACAGGACCATAATAGCTGTAGTTGTAGCCCTGCTTTACATCTTGAATCCCGTTGACCTTATTCCGGACTTCCTCCCGGTAATAGGGCAAATGGATGATCTTGCTATGCTCATGTTTGTTTGGAAACTTATATCCGAAGATGTGAAAGATTACGCTCTCTGGAAGTTGGAAAACAGCAATGAAGGTAAAATAAAGAATCTCGTAGCTGAAGCTTTCGGAACGGACATTGTCGTAGGCTAACTTACTGCTATGAGCGGAGATCAAATAAGGGAACTGAGGAAGAAGCTGGGGCTAACGCAGGAAGAGTTCGCAAAGCTTCTTGGAGTAGGTTTTACAACTGTAAACAGGTGGGAAAACGGAAAAAGTGAACCGAGAGGCCAAGCTCTTGAAGCTTTGGAAAAATTGAAAGCCTTGGTAGACGAGGCGGAGAAGAAAAAAGATTTCAGCGTAGAAGACATAAGGGAGATTTTGAAAGAGATAGAAAGCGGTAGACTCGTTTCTTCCCTATCGGGCATACTCCCCGGAAGCTTGCTCGGTCTTGTTGCTGCAGGTGGACTCGTGGGTTTTATAGCGGGTCTTTCAACCGCATTTTTAATAAAGAAACTTTCCTCAGATAAGAAGAAGGGAAAGTAATCTTTACCCTGACGAAGATCATGTTGCGAGCTAAAGGAAATGCCTTAAATTAGCTTCAGCTAAGAGGGAGACGTAAGAGCTCCCGTGGCTCCTTTTCAACTGAATAGGGCAGGATCGCAATCTCGCCTTAGAGCGATGAACCTTTTGTGCAACTCATTGATATGTCTACAAAAATCAAAAATTGGGGTGAAAAATGGCAATTTCGCCTTCTAAAGTCCTTGAAAATCAAGATCTTGAGAGGAAGGGTTGCAGTCATCCCTGTTAAGTGAGGGATTGCGACACATCGAAAGGGAACCTCTTCACAGTATTCGCAAGGCTCTTAGCGTTGCAGTCATCCCTGTTAAGTGAGGG
>WFYK01000109.1 GCA_015490105.1 Aquificaceae bacterium
AGTCAGTAGGGGGTGTCTCTCAGGAAGAGCTCATGAGGCTGATAAAGGAACTTATAGAAGGTGAAGACAAAAGCAAGCCCTTGAGCGACGAAGAAATAGCAAGGATACTGAACGAAAAGGGTATTACAGTGGCCAGAAGAACGGTAGCTAAATACAGGGAAATGTTAGGAATACCCTCTTCCCGACAACGCAGGAAGAGGGCTTGAATTTACTTAATAGCGGGTTCAAGCTTTTCCTTTTTCTTAACAGGCTTGAGGTAAGGCTTGTCATTCTTTACCCTTATCTCGACGAGGTCTCCTTCCTTGAGGGAACCTTTTATTAACTCCTCCGCAAGGAGATCCTCTACGTGCCTTTGGAGAGCTCTCTTGAGGCTTCTGGCTCCGTATTCAGGTTTGTATTCCTTGTCAATTATCCAGTCGACGAAGCTCTTATGAAGTTTTACCTTAACACCCCATTCTTCAAGCCGTTCGTTGACCTCGTTGACCTGAAGATCGAGGATCTTTTCAATGTCCTTCTTCTCGAGAGGTCTGTAAACAATGATTTCATCAAGCCTGTTTAGGAATTCGGGACTGAAGGTTCTTTTTACCTGATCCATTACGTTTTTCTTCATCTGCTCAAAATCTACCATCCCGTATTTCTTCTCGAATCCCATGGAGCCTCCGTGAACTATCATCCTCGCCCCTAAGTTGGAAGTCATTATGATGATCGTGTTGGAAAAGTCTATAGTCCTTCCGAGCCCGTCCGTTAGGCGCCCGTCGTCAAAAATTTGGAGGAAGATATTAAAGACATCGGGATGCGCTTTTTCTATCTCGTCAAAGAGTAGAACCGAGTAAGGCCGTCTTCTTACCTTTTCCGTGAGCTGGCCTCCCTCTTCGTAGCCCACGTATCCGGGCGGTGCTCCTATGAGACGCGAAACAGTGTGCTTTTCCATGTATTCGGACATGTCAAACCTGATCAGAGCATCCTCGGTGCCAAAGAGATACTCCGCAAGGGCTTTTGCGGTTTCCGTTTTACCTACACCCGTAGGTCCCAAGAAGAGGAACACACCTATGGGCCTGTGTTTGCCTTTGAGACCTACGCGCGAACGCCTTATGGCTCTCGCAATAGCCTTTATGGCGTCGTCTTGTCCTACCACACGTTTCTTTAATTCCTCTTCTATACGCAGGAGTTTTTCCATGTCGCTCTCGTGGACCCTCTTAACGGGTATACCCGTCCAACGTGATACTACTTCCGCTACATCCTCCACGGTAACCTTGGGTTTTTCCTTCTCCATCTTCTGTTTCCATTGGGATTTCATGTTTTCAAACTTAGCTCTGAGACGTAGCTCCTCGTCCCTTATCTTGGCAGCTTTCTCATAGTCCTGCTCGGAAGCAGCCTTTTCCTTTTCCTTTTCAAGCTCTTTTATCTTTTCTTCCAGTTCTTTGAGCTCAGGCGGGAGATCCATAGCTTTGAGTTTCACCAAAGCTCCCGCTTCGTCTATTACGTCTATAGCCTTATCGGGTAGGTTTCTATCGGTTATGTAGCGGACAGACAAAGAGACAGCTTTCTCTATTGATTCGGGTGTGTATTCAACCTTGTGAAACTCCTCAAACTTTTTCTTGAGGCCATTGAGTATCCTTATGGTCTCTTCTTCGGAAGGAGGATCTACCAAGACAGGTTGGAACCTTCTCTCTAAGGCTCCGTCCTTTTCGATGTATTTTCTGTATTCATCAAGCGTAGTTGCCCCTATTACTTGAATCTCACCCCTCGCGAGGGCTGGTTTCAACATGTTGGACGCATCGATAGATCCCTCTGCGGAACCCGCACCTACCAAGGTGTGAATTTCGTCGATAAAGAGTATTACGTTAGGAGCTTTTTCAAGTTCCTTGAGGATGTTTTTGAGTCTTTCTTCAAATTGCCCTCTGTATTTTGTTCCAGCAACGAGAGCGGCGAGATCCAAGGCAACCACCCTCTTGTTGAGTAAGGGTTCGGGAACCTCCTTGTTGGCTATCCTTTGGGCCAATCCTTCTACTATGGCGGTTTTACCGACCCCGGGATCACCCAACAGAACAGGATTATTCTTTCTGCGTCTGACAAGAATTTGAATAACCCTCTCTATCTCCTTTTCCCTTCCTATTACGGGATCAAGCTTGCCCTCACGGGCCATCTGGGTGAGATCCCTTGAGAACCTATCAAGGTTAGGTGTAGGAGCGTATTTGACACTCTCTTGAGGAGGTAGCTCTCCGAGGATCTGAAGGACCTCTCTCCTTACCGAATACTCATCGAGTCCGAAACCTCGAAGGATCCTTCCACCGAGCCCGGTCTTTTCCCTCACTATGCCTATGAGCAGGTGCTCAGGACCTACGAACTGATGGTGCAGTATGCGAGCCTCTTCTACCGCAAACTCTATCACCCTCTTTGCATCCGGGGCAAAGAGGATCTCACCCGTGTGGGACCCTTTGTTTATCTGGCCCATTATGGCCTTTCTCACTTTATCCGGGGATAGGCCAAACTTAGACAGGACGAGGGTGGGAATATCCTCCTCCTTTATAAGAGCCAACAGAATGTGCTCACTTCCAAGATAGCTATGGCCAAGATCAAGCGCCTCTTCCCGCGCCTGAAGGATAACCTGTCTTGCCCTTTCCGTAAACTTTTCAAACATGATCTTACCTCGCTTGCCTTATTAAGATAACAATACCCTCAGGTGCTGGCAACTTCCATGTTCCCCGTCAGCGGAGTTTTTTTACCATTCTGATCCAGTAGTTGTAGCGATCTTTCTCTTTAAAGCCGAGCCTTTTGTAAAAATTTATGGCCCTTTCGTTGCGATCGCCTACCCAAAGCTCCGCAAGGTCAAGACCTTTCCCGAGAAAGTAGTTTAAAGTCCTATCCATCAAGGTTTTCCCTATTCCCTTGCCCCAATAGTCTGGATCCACTACGATTTCGTGAATAGCTCCTACATTCTTCCACTCCCTCTTACTAAACCAGTTGGCATCTCCAGCCACAAAGGCTACGATCCTGTTCCCATCCCTTTTGAGGACAAAACCTTCCGGGTCTCTCTTTAGAAGCCACTTTATATAAGCCTTTACATCCTTCGGATGCGTGTAGGCGTATTCCTCTAACCCCTTGTAGGCTCTCAAGTAGAGCTTTACTATAGCTTCCAGATCCTCTCTCGTCACGTTGTAGTAAAATAAATCATAAACAAAGGGAGGGAGAAGTAATGTTTCACAAGTTGGCGGTAATGGAACAGCTTGTCGCAAAGCGCATCGAGAGTCTATTTAAGGTCAAAGAGGCCTCTGAGGTTAGGTCTTACTCGGAGATCTCTCAAACAGTGGAGGAGGTAAGCTACACCCTTGGAAGGCTGGAAGAAAGGATAAAAACCCTCAAGAAAAGACTGAATACGGTGGCCCGCTGATCCTTCCTTTGCTCTTTTTCTTGCAACGTCCTTTTTCTTTCCTAACTTTAATAAATAAATACTCACTTACGGAGGTGCGGATCATGATAGGCCAGTATCTTACCGAAGAGCACAGAGAGTGTGATGAAATATACGCAAAAGTTGAAAAGGCTGTCTCTCAGGAAAATTGGGAGGAAGCCCAAAAACTTTTTGAAGAATTTGCGGATAAAACCATACTTCACTTCCGTAAGGAGGAGGAGGTTCTCTTTCCCGCTTTTGAAGAGAAAACAGGTATTACCATGGGACCCACTCAGGTAATGAGATACGAACACGCTCAGGCCAGGGATCTTATAGACAAAATGGCGCAGGCTTTAAAAGACAAGGATAAAGACACCTTTCTGTCAGCGGGAGAGTCCCTCATGATCCTGATCCAACAGCACAACATGAAAGAGGAACAGATACTCTACCCAATGACCGAACAGCATCTCGATCCTGAGGAAATGGTAGCTAAGATGTCCGAACTCAAATGACACCTCAGGGCCTTTCCTTTCAATATCTTCCTCCATTCAGTATAGTATCCCGTTTCTTCGTAAGTGCACTAATCTTCGGTGTATTTGGCTCTCTCTGGGGCCTTTGGGCGTTTAAGAAGGGAGAATTACACATACCCGTCTTGGTTCACCTCTTTACCTTGGGCTTTATGGCTCAGACCATGTTCGGTGCCCTCTTTCAGATGATACCTGTGGTAGCGGGTGCTACCTTTTCACGGCCCCTACTTACCGCTACGGTATTTCACCTTCTAACGGTTATATCTGCACTTGCTGTTCTGTTTTTCCTTACTTCGGGAAAGGCTTCTTTGTTTGCACTCTTTACCGTATTAACCTCTTTCCTTCCCCTGGCTTCTTTGATGCTTTGGAAGGTAATAAGCGTTCCCGCCTACAGGCCTACCGTCAAAGGGATGCGATATTCTCTTATGGCTTTTATCGTTGGGCTTCTGATAGGTCTTTTTCTTATCGTTGGTATCAATCCGGAGACAAGATCTGATCTACTCAAGGCCCATGTGAGCCTTATGATCTTCGGGTGGACTATGGGCCTTATCTCCTCCGTAGCCTTCCAAGTGATAGAGATGTTCTTTGTGACCCCTCCTTACAAGGCTTTTGAAAAAGATTTCATACCTCCTCTGCTGCTTATTTTCTCCTCCCTGTTTG
>WFYK01000110.1 GCA_015490105.1 Aquificaceae bacterium
ATCTCCGCGACTACGCCAAAGTCGTGGGTAACCAAAATTATGGATCTTCCATCCTCTTTTAGCTTCCTGAAGAGGTGAAGGATCCTCTTTTGAACCGAAACGTCCAAAGCGGTGGTAGGTTCGTCCGCCAAGAGAACTTTTGGTGAACAAACTATAGCGGATGCTATGCAAACCCGCTGTTTTAACCCTCCGGAAAGCTGGTGCGGGAACATATAGAAACGGTCCTGTGCGTCGGGTATACCCGCCTTCCTTAACGCTTCTATAGATCTCTCGTAGGCTCCTTCTTTGCCCATATGGGCCTCATAGGTTTCCATCACCTGAAGACCCACGCTGAAGAGAGGATCCAAATATGCGGAGGGCTCTTGAAAAACCATAGCTATTTGGGACCCTCTTATTTTCCTCAAATCTTCTCCGCGAAGATCTAAAAGGTTTTTTCCCTCAAACAGGATCTTCCCTTGAACCCTTGCACTTGAAGGGAGAAGTCCCATAACCGATAGAAGTATGGAAGACTTCCCTGAACCCGATTCACCCACAACGCAAAGGATCTCCCTCTCGTTCAGTTGGAAAGAGACATCAAACAAAACCTGCTTCTCGCCATACCAAAGGTTCAAACCCTCTACCGATAAAACAGCCATAGCCTACTCTTCAACGTTTATTGTCTCCTCAACTATGTAAGGTTTCTCACCTCTCGACTCGTAGTAGGTTCTTACGATCAGTTCCGCTATCACACCTGTGGAGATCAGCTGTATGCCTGAAAGTATAAGTAGAGCACTTAAGATGAGCAGGGGTCGTCCTCCTATGTCTTTTCCTCCGAAGAACTTCAAGAAACTCAAATAAAGTCCTATTAAAAAGCCTAAAGAGAAAAGAACGAAACCCACACCCCCGAAGGCATACAAAGGCTTGGTTATGTATTCGTTTAAAAATTTCACCAAGAATATGTCCAAAATAACGCGCACGGTTCTGCTAATGCCGTATTTAGATCTTCCGTATAGGCGGGGATGGTGCCTTACAGGAACCTCGGTTATCTTCGCACCGAAGCGCTTGGCCAAGGCAGGTAGAAATCTGTGCATGTCCCCGTAAAGGCGAAACCTCTTGGCTATGTCTTTTCTGTAGGCTTTCAACGTGCAACCATAATCGTGGATTTTCACACCCGTCACCCGGGCTATGATCCAGTTGGCGATCATAGAGGGCAGTTTCCTGCTCCAGAAAGGATCTTTTCTATCTTTCCTCCAACCGCTTACCACATCGTAGCCTTCTTTCATCTTCTCCAACAGTAAGGGGATATCCTCAGGGTCGTTTTGCAGATCCGCATCCATCGTGATTATCACATCCCCTTTGGCAATTTCAAAACCTGCGTAAATAGCAGCGGTTTGGCCGTAGTTCCTTCTGAAGCGAACGACCTTAACCCTTTTGTCCTTCTCAGCAAAGGATCTCAAGATTTCAAAGGATCTGTCTTCGCTCCCGTCGTCCACGAATATGATTTCGTAATCCTCTCCCAATCTTTCCAAAACCTTAGAGAGCTTTTCATAAAGCAGGGGTAAGCTTTCCTCCTCGTTATAGACCGGTATTACGATCGATATCAAACCTTCACACCTCCGTATCTTTCCGCATAGAAGGTGAGATCTAAAAGGTTCACAAGGGTTTCCTTTAAGTTTTTCCTATGAACTACTATATCTATCATACCCTTCTCCAAGAGAAACTCTGACCTCTGGAAACCTTCGGGGAGCTTTTCCTTTATCGTCTGTTCTATTACCCTGGGCCCTGCAAAACCTATTAGGGCTTTGGGCTCCGCCATTATTATGTCACCCAAGAAAGCAAAGCTCGCAGCTACACCCCCTGTTGTCGGGTTAGTTAAAACTGTAAAGTAAGGTATGGAGTTTTCTCTCAAGAGAGCCACACCCAAGCTCGTCTTTGCCATCTGCATCAAGGAAAGGATCCCTTCCTGCATCCTCGCCCCGCCGGAGCAGGTGACAGCTACGAGGGGTAAATTTTCCTCTGCCGCTTTTTTGCAAGCTCTGAAGAAACGCTCACCTACAACGGATCCCATACTTCCGCCTATAAAGGAAAAGTCCATCACAGTTAGAATCAGGCCTCTTCCTTCAATCTTCCCTTTAGCGACGATCATAGCTTCCGAGAGCTGGGTTTGTTCTTGGGCTTTTTTGAGTCTTTCCTTGTAAGGTTTCGTATCTTTGAACTTGAGGGGATCGGTAGGTCTTATATCCTCAAAGAGAAGTTCAAAATCTTGTCCCAGTAAGCTTTGAGTCCTTTCAAGAGCGGACATCGGAAAGTGATAGTCACACTTGGGACAGACCTTAAGGTTTTCTTTTAGATCGGGAACGTATAGTAAGGTTTTACACTCGGGACACTTGGTCCACAGGGTTTCCTTTTCCTTCCTTTTTTTAAAAAACCTGTCTAAAAGTCCCACCTTCGGTG
>WFYK01000111.1 GCA_015490105.1 Aquificaceae bacterium
GTCGCAATCCCTCACTTAACAGGGATAACTGCAACGGTTGAGGAGGAGAGGGGGGTTTGGATCAGGATAAAAAATATGTCGCAATCCCTCACTTAGCAGGGATAACTGCAACTTCAATCCAGAGTATCAGGGTATAGGTATCTGATTCGCCTGTCGCAATCCCTCACTTAGCAGGGATAACTGCAACCCTTTCTCTCAAGATCCTGATTTTCAAGGACTTTAGAAGGCGAAATTGCCATTTTTCACCCCAATTTTTGATTTTTGTAGACATATCAATGAGTTGCATAAAAGGTTCATGGCTCTAAGGCGAGATTGCGATCCTGCCCTATTCAGTTGAAAAGGAACCACGGGAGCTCTTTCGTCTCCCACTTATCTGAAGCCAATTTAAAACAAGTTTGCCAGCTAAAAATATGATCTTTGTCAGGGTGAAATTTCGAGAATAATTACCTTATGGGGAATTAGTTCTCCGTTGACATAGCTTCCTTCCCGAACGAGGATTTTTTTTATCTTTCCTGAAGCAGGAGATCTTATTTCAGTATAGGAAGCCAATACTTCAAACTTCCTCCTCTGCGCTATCACCTGATCGACACGTGCCTTTTGCTGTTGATACCTTATCTTTTGTTCTTCATAGCGCGATTCCGCAATCAAGTCCCTGTTAAACAGCTCCTCTACTCTCCTGAAGTCCCTTTCTACCTTCCAGAGCCTTGCAGATACTTCTTCCTCTTTAGCTTTAAGCCTTTGAATTTCAAGCTCGTAAAGTATGGGATCTATCCTCAGGAGAAGATCTCCCTTTTTAACCTTTTGACCTTCCTTTACGAGCACCTCTTTTACTTTGCCTTTAACTATAACGTAGATGGGGATCTCAGATCCGAAAGCTACAGCACAAAGAAAAAGTCCGAACAGAAACGCCTTCACGAAGAAATAAGATAGCAGAGCTCCTGTGTGGATAACAAAGAGCTGAAATAGGGCAAGTGATAGCTTAGATCTTCGTTAAGCTGAGCGATGGGCTTTCTTACTTTGTAGCCACACCCAAAGGGCTATCCCCCACATTCCTGCGGAGGCAAGAAATGCTATTAGGACTATGTCACTCATCAGGGATCAGTATAAGCCCAAGGATCACATTGACAAGACCGAGAGCTACGAGAACTATTTGATCTGTAGCGTTTACAGTGTCCGAGATTCGTAAAAGAAAAGAACCAACTATCAAACCCACTCCGAAGTTCCCTACTTTCTCTGCTATAAAGCGTTGCCTTGCTTTCATTTCCGAAAATTCTATCGTGAAGTTGACACGCCCGACATACAGCAGTCTTTGACACCGGTGCAGTTTACCATTTAAATGGGCTTCCGGTAAACAGACAAGTGAACCGTTTGGAGTTAAGGGGAAATAAGATAGCAGAGCTCCTGTGTGGATAGGGCCTTTATACCCTGCAGGGCTGGAGATTTGCCGGAGAAAACTATGGCTGAACAGCCTTCTTTTTTGGCAAGGATATAGTCCAATGCTTCCAACAGATTGTCAAAGTAGCTATCGAAAATGCGGATTGATTCCTCAAGATCACTGTCGGAGAATGGGACCAAATTAAAAAGTGTTATCGTATGTTTGACACCCTCCAAAGCTACGAAAGGCCCTTTCGGGAGTAGGTAAGTGTATACATGTGTGGGCACATCAGAACTTACAAAAATATCCGACTCCAACCGAATTAAACCTTCAAGTGCTTTTGTAGATGTTTCATGCCATTTACTGTGCTCATCGCAAAGATCAAAAACTACCCCTCTGCTTACAAATACCCTTTTGAACTCTTCCACACTAAGCCTCCTTAGCCACATTAACTAAGCCTTTTAAAGCTTCCAGCCTTTTGCGAACTACCAACGTTTTTGATCTCTCAAGAATTAGCTTTTCTATCAACTCACTTTGTGAAAGACCGTAATGCTGAGAAAGTTCCTTTAAAAGTTTTTCAGCTTCCTTTGAGAGAGTGATCGTTTTCCTAATTTTTCTTGATCTCAAACAGTTTGCCTCCTTGATACATACTAAATGTATGCATATATTTAGTGTATGCAAGAAGAATTTTCGTTATTAAACGCTTTAAGTTTGCCCACATTGGTTCTCGACAAAAAGAGCTTGCAGGTTATTTACTACAACGAAAGGTTTAAGGATCTGTGTGATATCGTTAAAAAGGGTGACAACGTTGAAGAGCTAATAGGAAGAGAAGCGAAAGAAAAAATACGCTACCTATCAGAAAAAAATTCTCCATCTTCGGAACGGATTTACATAAATCTAAAACAGAAAGGTCGATTAGCGGTAGAGGCAGGGGTTGGGTCTTTAAAGGATAAGGATTTTATCATTGTTACTCTGAGACCTTTGAGCTATGAGCAAGATTTTGATGAGCCCATAAACAAACTTTACAGACTTCTCTGGGACATTGTAAAGCTTTTAGACATTTCCACCGAAGAGTATGATTTCCTCACAAGAGCTTCAGATCTCATATTTGATACGGGACTTTTTACTTACGTATCCTTAGTTAAGAAAGACAACAATGAGAAGATTTACGAGAGAGGAAACCGCTTCAAAGAAGGTGCTTCTGTATGTATCCCTATTTCAATATCTTGGGGCTCCGGAGAATATTTTTTCGAATTTGTGCCTAAAGATGATTTTAATCTTAATGTTCATACACTCGATCTTATCTCAGAAGCGGTTCATGACATATTTCACGGGATAAGACACATTAAAATCTCTGAGTATCTCAGGAAGATATCCCTTGAAGACAAAGTAGTAGGCCTGCCCAACAGACAGGCCTTCATGAAACTCCTTTCTCGTTCCATGGCTGAAGCACGTAAATTGAAAAAGGCTCTTGCGTTAATAGTAATCGATATAGATAACTTCAGCCACATAAATCAAACCTTCGGGAGGGAAGCGGGAAACAAGGTTTTAAAGGAGTTAGCAAGAAGATTGCGGTCTATCCTTAGAGAAGATGAACTCCTTGCAAGGATAGGTGCTGACGAGTTTGGAATCATCTTGAGGGAAAACAGTGTTGTAGAGGGTAGCCTAAAACTCCTGGAAAGGCTCAGAAAAAGTTTGAAAAACCCGATTGTAGTAGATACGAACTCTATTTACATAACTGTCTCCGCAGGAGTTGCACTGTTTCCGGTCGACGCTGAAGAGGAAGAAAGTCTGTATACCTGCGCTTACACCTCCCTTCAGGAAGCTAAAAAGGAAGGAAGAAATACAACCGTTTTCTTTTCTAAGAAAGTAAAAGACATTTCAGAAGCTTACGTTATAGTGAGATCAGAGATAAGAAGGGCCTTAGATAAAGGTGAACTTACCCTTTTCTATCAACCAAAGTTTAAACTATCAGATGGATCCCTTGCGGGAGCGGAAGCCCTTATAAGGTGGATAAAAGACGATAAAGTTGTTCCTCCTATGAAATTCATACCGCTCATAGAAGAGAGTGAACTTATCCACGATGTAGGACTATTCGTTATAGAAGAGGCTTGCAAGCAAGTAAAGGAATGGAAACAAAAAGGTCTGAGCGTCCCAATAGCGGTTAATGTATCTCCATCTCAGTTAACGTCGAAGGATTTCCTCAAAGCGATTCCCTTTTTTGAAGGGATTTGCCAAGAAGTCAAGGAACTTATAGAGGTGGAGATCACCGAATCGGTAATTATGAAGAACTCCGCTGAAGTTATAGAGTTTTTCGACTTGCTCTCCCAGAGCGGTATAAAAACATACATAGACGATTTTGGAACGGGTTATTCTTCCCTCGCTTACCTGAAGAATTTACCAGCTTACGCGGTAAAAATAGACAGGGAATTTATAAAAGACTTTCCTTTCAACCAAGACAGTTTAGAGATAGTAAAGACCATAGTCAATCTTACTAAGAAGCTTGGCTTCAAAATTGTCGCGGAGGGGGTTGAGAAAGGGGTTCAGGTAGAGGTTTTGAGGGATCTCGGATGTGATTATGCCCAAGGGTTCTTATACTCAAAGCCCATTCCAGCGGAAGAATTTGAAAAGAGGTTCCTCTCGTGAATTTGCAAGAAGTCTTTAAGATCCTTTCTGAAGATAAGGTTTTCTTTGAAAAATACGAACAGAGGTTCGTGGAAGAGTTTCAGACTCTCCTTGTCAAAGAAAGAGAAGATATGCCTATAGTCAATACGCTGATCGTTCGACTTTACCGTCTACTTTTTTCTTTCACGTCTGATCCCACGCGGGAGCTTTACAGTCTGGCTTCTGTGCTTGCAAAAAAAGAAGTAGATTTTAAAAGGATTCTTATGTCTTCTTGCTTTTCTCTTATCAAAGCCTATGTAGATTACACGAAGGATCAGGTAAATCTACTCAAGGTGAAAGCGCTTATAGATCTGATCAGCTACTTTTCTACAACGGTGGAGAAAGCCTACTCAAGCTACGTCTCTTCTTTAAAGGAGCGTATCCGACAGATTGAAGGTGAAACTAAGGTAAAAGATAGAGAGGAAGCCATAAACCTGATTTCGAAAGTGATCGAAAAGGCTCAAGGGAAAGTAGTTATTCATTACAAATACAAGGGTCTCATAGTTGACATAGCTTCGCGCTTGATAAGAATGGATCAAGGCAAAGCGGTTATAAGAACCGATCATGTAGGGTCCTATAAGGAAGGAGACAACATTTGCCTAAAGATCCCTCTTTCTACACGACCTGTAGCGGGGAAGATAGTAAGCAGAGATTTGAATGCGTCTACTATAACCGTAGAGATAACAGGTTTTGAAGATCTACCCGAGGAGCGAAGGAGGTTTGTCAGGGTGATCCCTGAAGGGGAGGTTTATGCGGAAGTGCTAAGGGAAAACAGGCAAAAGGTAAAAGGCATCGTGGCGGATGTGTCGGTAAGGGGTGTTGGAGTGTATGCAGAAGATCCTTCCAACATAGAAAGTGGGGAGAACGTAGAGGTCCTTTTCGAACTTGAAGGGAAACCTATAAAGGTAAAGGGTGTGGTGAGACACGTTTCTCCTCACGGGAGTATATTCAGGATAGGGATCGAATTAGAGCCAGACGTGAAAACGGAAGATACTATTAGTGCATACGTCGTAAGGCGTCAAATACTCCTTCTCAAAGAGTTTCGGGAGTTCTAAATTTATCCATATGCGGAGAAAACCTGCGGTAGCCGGGACCTTTTACCCTGCAAGAGGTGAGGAACTGAAGGTTTTAGTGGACACCCTCTGCGGATCGGAAGTCCAAGAGAAACTGCGGGCAAAAGCTATTTTGGTGCCCCACGCCGGTCTAATATATTCGGGCAAAACCGCCTGTGAGGTATACAAGAGGGTTGAAATCCCTGAAAGGATCCTCATAATCGGTCCCAACCATACCGGATACGGTCCGGAGGTGGCGCTCCACCCTCCCGGAGTGTGGGAAAGCCCATTGGGAGACGTAAGCCTCGATGAGGAACTCATAAGCGCTCTTTCCCAAAATCCTAAGGTAAGTTTAGATCACACCGCCCACCTATATGAACACTCTTTGGAGGTCCAGCTTCCCTTTCTCTTTAGATACGCGAAGGGTGAGTTCAAGATCACTCCCTTGGTTTTAGGGTGGCTTGACTACGAAAGTGCCCGCGATCTGGGTCGGTTTATAGGTGAGATACTCAAATCCCTGCCCGCACTCGTAGTTATCAGCTCCGACATGTCCCATTACATAAGTGCGGAAGAAGCAAGAAAAAGGGATTTCATCCTCATATCCGCTATGGAAAGACTTGCAACCGACGAGCTTTACTACAAGAGGGTTCAATAT
>WFYK01000112.1 GCA_015490105.1 Aquificaceae bacterium
CTGATCTCGTGATCCTCTCTGACGACGCGGGTAGGGTTATCTCCTTCTACGGGAAAAACTTGGATGAGACCCAAGCGGAATTTTTAGCGAGTATCATAAGCGGTATATTCGGTGCAGCTTTTGAGATGGCCAAGATGGTATTTAAGGATGACGCGTTGGACGCTATCCAATACGAGAGCAAGAAGCAAAACGTGGTGGTAAAAGCTGTAGGAACGCGTTTCTTGGTAGGCGTTTTGTGTCCCAAGAACGTGGCTCTCGGAACAGTGAGATTATTTTTAAAAGATCTTGCGGACGAACTTGAAAAGATCTTTGCAAACGTAAAGCCCAAGCCTTCTAAACTACTCAAACTGTCTCCTGAAGCTATAGAGGAGAAACTAAACCACATACTGGGGGTGTCATGAAGCTGAAAGTTGTATATTTCGGTGCTTCCTTGGCGGGAAAGAGCACTAACGTGAAGGTCCTTTACGACATGCTGAAAAAAAGGGGTGTCGCCAAGGGCGACTATATATCTATGGAGACGGACGAAAACAGAACCCTCTTTGTGGAGATGTTCCTTAGTTCCTTTAACATAGATGGGCAAAACATAGACGTGAAGATACTCACCACTCCCGGCCAGTTCAGGCTTCATCCTTTGAGGAAGGTGATTATGAAGGGGGTTGACGGTCTCGTTTTCGTAGTGGACAGCTCAAAGGAGAGGGAACACATAAACTTCCTCGTTCTGAGGGAAACCGCCGCGGTTTTGAAGGAACAGGGCTTTAACCTTTACGCTCTTCCCGTTGTGGTTCAATACAACAAAAGGGACCTCCCCGACGCACTTCCCATAGACGAACTCGAGCCCGTTTGCAACCCTTGGGGAACGGAATACGTAGAAGCGGTAGCGACCGAAGGGAAAGGGGTTTTGGAAACATTCCAAGCGATAGTCAAGAAGATCTTATTAGAGAAAGCATGCGCAAAAACCTGAGAGAAAGGCTTAACCTTGAATTTGTAGATCCTAAAAATCTGATAGATACGTTTCAGAAGGAGCGTTTTACCGGCTTTTTAAAGACAGTAGAGTGGGATAAAAACAGCTACCTTCTACTTTTGGAAGGTCAACCCGTTAAGGTGATCGAAGAAACCAAAGAAGGCCTAAAATATTCTGACCCTTCTTCATTCTCCTTCCCAGAGAAAGGAACCCTTGAGGTATACGAAACGGACGATGTTGCTCTCGTCAGAGCTATGAAAGGCTTTCCCAATCCTCACGAAGAGGGGCCTATGTTCGTCATGGGCTTCGGAGAGGAGTTCCAAGGGTCTACTCCCTTCAAGGCTATGGACATGGATAAGTTTCTTCTTATGGCGGAAAGGAGCTTTTTCAACGGCTACCTTCTGTTTCACACAAAACTGAGGGCCTTAGGGATAATGTTCCTTTATAACGGAAAACCGGTGGGTGTCTTTTCCGACAACAGGAGCGGAGAAAGGGCTATCAACAACATGAGAAGTTCCCTTCCCAACAGTTTTGTTACCGTATACCTTTTGGATCCCGCCTACATTCCCCTAATTCTCGCTACCTACAGAATAGACAAGTTTAAAGAGTTCTCTTTAGAAAAGGAAGAGGACTTTGATAAACTCAGATCCAAGCTCAAGACCTCCCGCGAGTCCATGCTCCTTTACGGTGAGACCTTGACTCAGAGGTGTTCTCACCTCTTTTACCGCGGAACTGAGGTTTTATCTTTGACCCACGATCTTTTCGGTAGCTACCCCCACGAAGAGCAAAGAGAACCGGACAAAGTGTCCATGTATCGTCTCTTCGTAGATCCGAGACCTCAGCCTATAAGCGTGAGGCTTACCACCTCCGTGGAGGATATTGGAACCGTCCCTTCCGATAGGGTTTCCGCTGTAAAGGATGCCTTCCTCGAGGAGATAGGACCCATAGGCAAGATTTTGTGGAACAAGATCCTTGGAGAGTTCGGTTGGCAGGAAGATAAAATACCCGTTGACAGATTTGATGAGCTCCTCATAAGGCTCTCTGAGGAGATACCCGAAGAAAGTCACAGAAGAGAATTTTTAAGAAGGGTCAGGAGGTTGTAGTTATGAGGTCACCTTTCAAAAGTATAAGGTCGGAACTCACCTTTATCATCATAGTCACCGGTATTTTAATAGGCGTGGGTGTGGGTTTCTTTATTTACAAGACAACCATAAACAAAGCGCTAGAAAGCGCAAGAACCCAGATAAAAACTACCATGGCCTTCGTTAAGGCTTCGAGGAACTACGTTAGAAAAACCCTAAGGCCGAGGATAAACGAACTTCTTGCTACCGGATGCACCAACGAAGACTTTATATTGGAAGCTCAGTCCTCCTCTTTCTTTACCGCATCCATATTCAGCATGGTAAACGAGGAAATACCCTACATGACCTTGAGACAAGTTGCCATAAGACCCTTGAATCCAAAACATACGCCCAACGACACGGAACTTTGGATGATAGAGTATCTTAGAAGAACCAAGCAGAAAGAGTTTGAAGGTATAACAGTTCACGAGGGTAAAGACTACTACATAAAAGCTTTCGCGGTTATACCCAAGAAGGGTTGTTTGAGGTGCCACGGGAAGATAGAAGATATGCCCAAAGCTGTAAGGAACCTCTACGGAGTAAAAGAAGATCCCAACTGGAAGGTAGGTGACGTTCAGGGTGCGGTAATGGTTTACGTCCCCTTCGATCAGGTGCTTTCTGAAGCGAGGAGAAACGGCGTAGTGCAAGGTGCTATGGTGGGAGGAGTATTTATCCTTATGGCGGGTATAATTCTCTTGATACTGCACTTTAAAGTGTTCAAACCGATAGACGTTCTCAGAACAAAAGCGGACAAGATAAGCAAGGGTGAAGTAGATGAGACCATCCCCTTCCAGTCGGAGAACGAAATAGGAAGGCTCGCAAAAGCTATAGATAGGATGCGTATAAGTGTGAAGAAGATAATGGACATGATGGGTTGACAATTATTAGTTGAGAATTATTTTCAACAAAACAGGAGGTAAGGAATGGCGGACAGAGTATACATCTTTGACACCACCCTCAGAGACGGAGAACAGGCACCGGGCTTTTCCATGACCACGGAGGAAAAACTACAGATGGCTCATCAGCTCGCACGCCTCGGTGTGGACATTATAGAGGCTGGGTTTGCTATAGCTTCTAAAGGTGACTTTGAAGCGGTAAACAGGATAGCTAAGGAGGTAAAGGGGCCCGTTATATGTTCCCTTGCGAGGGCTTTGGAGCAAGACATAGAAGTAGCCGCAAAAGCCCTTGAGCCTGCGGAAAGAAAGAGGATCCATACCTTCATAGCCACGTCAGAGATACACATGAAATACAAGCTGAGGATGGATCCCAATCAGGTCTTGGAAAGGGCGGTCTCCGCGGTAAGGTTTGCTCGAAGGTTTACGGACGATGTGGAGTTTTCCTGCGAGGACGCTACCAGAAGCGATAGGGACTTTATGTTCAAGGTAATAGAGGAGGTAATAAAGGCGGGGGCAACCGTTATCAATATCCCCGATACGGTAGGCTACGCGGTTCCCGAGGAATTTGCCCAGCTCATAGAGGACATAGTCAACAACGTTCCCAACATAGATAAAGTTATCCTCAGCGTTCACTGTCACGACGACTTGGGTATGGCGGTAGCAAACTCCCTGATGGCGGTAAAACACGGGGCAAGACAGGTGGAGTGCACAGTAAACGGTATAGGAGAAAGGGCTGGAAACGCCGCTCTCGAGGAGATAGTTATGGCCCTGAAGGTCAGAAAAGACTTCTTCGGAGGTCTCGAAACGAACATAAACACAAAAGAGCTTTACAAAACCTCAAGACTGCTTTGCAGGATAACGGGTTCTTTTGTTCCTCCCAACAAGGCGGTGGTCGGGGACAACGCTTTCGCTCATGAGTCGGGTATCCATCAGCACGGTGTTTTAAGCCACAGACTCACTTACGAGATCATGAATCCGGAAGATGTGGGGTTCCCTCCGAGCAGGCGTATAGTTTTGGGTAAGCACTCGGGAAGACACGCTATAAAGAAAAAGCTCGAAGAGCTGGGAGTCAGCTACACTCAAGAGGATCTCGAAAGGATCTACTCTAAGCTGAAGGATCTCGCTGATAAGAAAAAGGACATTTACGACGAGGATGTGGAAGCACTCGTTTATCAAGAGTTTATGAAGATAGAGGAAGAAGAACCCGTTAAGGTGATTCACTTTCAGGTCCAAAGCGGAGACAACCTCATGCCCACCGCTACTGTGAAGATCCTCTTCAAAGGGGAAGAAAGAACCGCAACCGCAACCGGAAACGGCCCGGTGGATGCCACCATAAACGCCCTTAAGAACGCCCTCGGAATAAAACCGAAACTCCTCGACTACTCTATAAAGGCTCTCACCCCCAACACGGACGCTCAGGCGGAAGCTCGAGTGGTCTTAGATCTCGAAGGTGTAAGAGCTTCCGGAAGGGGTGTTGATACGGACATAATAAAGGCGAGTGTAAGCGCTTTCGTGGATGCTCTCAACAGAGCCTTGATGCGCAAAGAATACATCCTCCAAAGGGAAAAGATACGACAGCAGGGAACCGTGTAAGCTTTTCAGAAGGGAACGAGGGCCAAAGCTAAAAGATAGTTTCTCATCTTTTATCACCTCCATATATACTTTAACTACTATGGCAGGCTTGATCTTCTTTCTCATCGCTACCTTCTTTGCCTTCGGGGAAGAGGTTTTAAGGATAGGTGCTGCGGTTTCCTTTTCTGGCAAGTATGCAAAGGAAGGGGAACTTCTCAAAAGGGGATATGAACTTTGGAAGGAAACGGTCAACTCCCGCGGCGGTATAAAGGTCGGAAACAAACGCTACAAGGTGGAGATAATCTACTACGACGATCAGAGCGATCCCAAGACGACCGCGAAACTTGTGGAAAAGCTGATAACCCAAGATAAGGTTAAGTTTCTGCTTGGTCCTTACGGTAGCGCTCAGGTTTTTGCCGCAGCCGGGGTTGTAGAGAAATATAACGCTTTAATGGTTCAAGGTGGAGGTGCATCTTCGAAGATTTACTCCCAAGGATACAAAAGGATTTTCGGGGTTTTCAACACCGCTCCGGACTACGGCAGGAACCTCATAGATCTTGCGGTAAAACTTGACCCTAAGATCAGGACGGTAGCCATACTTTATGAGAAAGACATATTTTCAGAAGACGCGGCGAGGGGTGCTTTAAACAGGGCAAGGGAAAAAGGCCTTAAAGTAGTGCTGTTCGAAGGGTATCCTAAAGGGGCCCAGGATCTATCTTCTCTGATGCTAAAGGTTCGTCTAAAGAGACCCGATGTTGTGATCGGTGCAGGTCATTTCAAGGACTCGGTTCTCGTAGTGAAACAGCTAAAGCAGTTCAAGATAAATCCCAAGTTTGTAGGGCTGACTGTTGGTCCTCCATTGCCCGCCTTTGTGAAGGCTCTTGGCAAAGATGCGGAGTATATATTCGGACCGGTCCAGTGGTCCAAGGCTTTTAGATATAAAGACCCGCTTTTTGGCTCTACACAGGGTTATGTAAAAGCCTATAGGAAGAAATACGGTGAAGATCCGGAATACCACTCTGCGGGAGGGACCGCGGCAGCGATGGCTCTTCAACTTGCTATAGAGCGCGCTCAGAGTCTTGATCCGGAAAGGGTCAGGGAGGAACTCCTGAAGATGGAAGTGGAGACCTTCTACGGTGTAATAGGGTTCGATGAAACGGGTAAGATAAACACCAAACCTATGGCTGTCATACAGATTCAAAAGGGGAGGCCCGTGACGGTTTATCCCTTCGAGGAAGCAAAACCTGTTTATCCTAAACCTCCATGGAACTGATCCTACAGCTCTTAATCGAAGGCTTGCTTCTGGGAGGGTTCTACAGCTTTATGGCCTTGGGCTTTGCTCTCTCTTGGGGGGTGATGGGGATAATAAACCTCTCCTACGGAACTTTTATAGTGATAGGTGCCTATCTTGCCTATACGCTACACAGGCTTTCGGGCGTGGATCCGATCCTGTCTATACCCTTTTCCTTTCTCGCTGGCGTGGTTTTCGGATACTTGGTCCAGACGGTTTTTATCCGCAGGATAATGACCTTCGAAAGCTTTATGGTTCTTATATTGACCTTCGGGCTGGATATAGCTCTCTCTCACGGTTTGAACCTCATCTTCAAAGCGGACATAAGATCCATAGACGTCCCTTACGCGGAAAGCTCTTTCTTTGTTGGGCCTGTGATAATTACCGCGGTAAAACTTTTGGTATTTGTGATCTCCTTGGTTCTTACAGGTCTCGTTTGGTTTTTTGTAAACCGCACTTGGACAGGTATGGCTATAAGGGCGGTAGCCTTGGATAAGGAGGGAGCGACACTCGTTGGCGTATCACCTTCATACGTCTACACCGTTACGATGGCACTCAGCACAGGTATAGCCTTTTCTTCTGGAAATCTCTACGGAGTGCTTCAAGGCTTTACCCCTTTCGACGGGGGTCTTTTGACGGTAAAGGCGTTTCTCGTTAGTATCCTCGGAGGTTTAGGTAGGGTGGAAAGTGCCCTGATAGGAGGGATCTTTCTTGGCCTTTCGGAGACTTTCGTAGGCTTCTATGTGGGAGAGGACTGGAAAGTGTTTTTTGCTTTGATTCTAATGATTGCCATACTCCTCGTTAAACCGAGAGGTCTTATGGGCGGTAAGTTTTATGGGGAAGCTTGAAAAGGGGCTTTTACTGATCTTTTTGATCCTTGGTGCGGTTCCGTTCGCGGTTGACGACCCTTACCTTCTTAGGGTATTGACCTCCGCTTTAATGCTTACGACTTTGGCTTTAGCTCATAACCTGCTTTTAGGATACACGGGCTATCCCGCTTTCGGAGGTGTAGCTTTTTTCGGGATCGGGGCTTACGCGTCGGGTGTCCTCAGCAAGGATTTTCCTTTTTGGATGAGCATACTTGCGAGCGCCGTTGTTCCCACCTTAGTAGCTCTCCTTGTAGGTCCTGTCCTTTTGAGACTCAAAAGTCACTACTTCGCTATAGCAACCTTGGCCCTTCAACTTTCCTTCTCTGAAATGGTAAACAACCTTGCCTTCACCGGAGGATCTCAGGGAATCAACCTTCAACCTCCTTTCGGAAACATACCCTTCTACTATCTCTTCCTTTCACTTGCGGTTCTTTCTTTCTTGCTTAACCTGTATGTGGACAGGTCCGTTTTCGGATACGCTCTAAAGGCCATAAGGGAAGACGAAGTTGCAGCGGAGAGTTTGGGCGTAAACACAGCCCTTTTTAAAACCGTAGCTTTCCTGATGATGGCTTCCTTAGTGGGTGTGTGCGGTGGACTATACGCTTTTTGGATAACCTACATAGACAACACTTCTGTATTTGATCCGCTCCTGTCGGTGAAGACCTTTGTGGCTTTGCTTCTTGGCGGTGTCGGAACGACGGTAGGCCCAGTGGTAGGAGCGTTCCTCTTGGAGATCTCCTCTGAAATCCTATGGGTGAGTATGCCCGAAATACACGGGGTTCTTCTCGGATCCTTTGTGGTTTTAATTTTGCTTTTGTTCCCTAAAGGGATAATTAGGTCAAATTGAAAATTTTGTAGCATAATTTAAGACTAATGGTAAATAAAAACAGGGAAATAGAGTGGGGGATCAGGTTCTTAGTCTTTATCTACCTGATCCTCACGGGACTTGAGGTAGAGGAGGGAGTCAGACAGGCTTTCTGGGGAGTAAGCGCCTTTTATTTTTTCCTGATCACCGTGGCAACCTTCAGGGGGTTTGAAAGGGCAAACTTCCTGTTTGACTCCCTTATAGTTCCTGTCGCTATCCTTATAGGTAAAACTGAAGCAGGTGTGTTATCCCTGCTCCCGTTGGTGGTTGTAAACTCCTACAGGGGGATCCTACAAGCAGGTCTGATACTTACCGTTTCCGTTTTCTGCTCGGTGGTTATATTCGAAGGAAGTTCGCTGAAGCTTTTTTCTTTTTTACTTCTTTTGGTAACAACCTCTTTGACCTCCCTCGTTGCGGATTACAGGGAGGAGATTAGAAAAAAGGACAAAAGGATCTCGGAACTGGAAAAGGAGGTCAAAGAACTTCTAAAGACCTACGCCAAGTGGGAGACGGGTAGGAAAAAGCTTGAGAACGTAAGCTTTATATTGAACGCCCTGATCGAAAGTGAAGATGTAAGGGAGTTCCTCGAAAAGGTAAAATCCAAGTTCCCCTTAAAGAGTGTCAGGCTTGCACCCAAGAGCGGATCCACAGATTTGGAACCCGTATTTGATAGAGAAAACGGTGTTCTCTCCGTTCCTGTCCCGTTAGAGGAAGGTTATGCGGTGGTGATCTTCGAACTTGAGAACCCCTTTCAACTTTCAGATCCGCTCCTTGTAGATTCCCTGCTCAAGGTGGCCTATGCGGTTCCTCTTTTTGTAGCAGGGTTCAGCGACAGTTCAAAGGTAGGAAGGGTCATAAGCATAAGCTAAGTGAACACCTCGTTCAAGAGCTTCCTCAGAGCTTCCTTCCAGTTTACCTTGCCCTCTTCCACCTCGTCCAAGATTTCCTCCATGTGGGCGCTGAAGCGGTAGTCTACTACTTTTGGGAAGTTTTCTTTAAGAAAGTCTATAACCTGGAAAGCTACTTCTTGAGGAACGAGAGAAGATTTAATCGCTTTCACGTAGCCCCGTTTTTTGAGCGTATCCGTTATGACCGCGTATGTGGAAGGTCTGCCTATTTGGAGCTTTTCCAACGTTTTTACCAAGCTTCCCTCGGTGTATCTCGGAGGAGGTTCCCTTTTTCTTTCTTCTACAAACACTTTGATAACCTTGAGAACCTCTCCTTCGATCATGTTAGGAAGCGGGGGGTAGGGAGGATCGTAGGGGTAGGCCCTTGACCAACCGTCGAAAATTATCCTAACTCCCTTGGCGATCATCACAATGGGACTTCTCAGCATAGGAGAGGTAACTTCCACTTCAAGGGTTTGGCGCTTGATCTCAACGGGAGACATCAAGGATGCGAGGGTTCTTCTGAATATGAGATCGTATAGCTTTGCAGGATCTCCAGATATACCTATCGAGCGTCTGATGGAAGAGGGTCTTATACACTCGTGGGCGGACTGAGAGGTAGGACTGTCTTTGAACTTCCTGAGTCTTCCCACATACTCCCTGCCGAAGGTTCTTTCTATGAACTTCATAAAGGTCTTGGCTTTTTCTTCGTTCATCCTGAAGCTGTCGGTTCTTGGGTAGGTGATCAGACCTTTTTCGTAAAGCTCTTGGGCAAGTTTTTGAGTGTATGAGGTAGAAAAACCCAGCGTTGCGTTTGCTGTGCTCTGGAGTGTGGAGGTTATAAACGGCCTCGGAGGGTCCACCTTTTCGGTTTTTTCTGTGAAGACCTTTACCACGAAGAGGCCTTTCTTTATTCTTTCCGCTATCTCTTTGGCATCGGAGGGGTTTTCGTATCTGTAATCGTAAACAACCTCAACCCTTCCTCCTTCACCTTCTAAGAGGGCTTTCACGTAGTAGTAGCTCTTCTTTTTGAAGTTTTGTCTTTCTCTTTCTCTCTCTACTATGAGTCTAAGTGCAGGTGATTGGACCCTTCCCACGGATAAACCCCACCGGCCTATCTCCTTAGAAGCCTTTGGAGAGAGCTTGTAGCCGATCAGCCTGTCGAGGATCCTTCTGGCCATCTGGGCCTTTACCAAGTTCATGTTTATGTTTCCTGATTCTTCTAAAGCCTCTTTTAGCGCTTCAGGGGTAACCTCGTAGAAAGTAATCCTCTTGACGTTGGGATTTACCTTCTTTATCTCCTGGAAAAGAAAGAAGGCTATGGCTTCTCCCTCTCTATCTGGATCCGTTCCTATAAGGACTTCCTCCGCTTTTCTTGAGAGGTCCTTTATTCTTTCCACTATCTTCTTTTTTCCTTTCAGAAAGACAAACCTTGCTTTGAAGGTTTCTTCGTCAACACCGAGTTCCTTTTGAGGTAGGTCCTTTATGTGGCCCAAAGTAGCAACTACCTTAAAGTCCTTACCCAAGAACCTTTGTATTGTTTTTGCCTTTGTGGGAGACTCGACTATCAGCAACTTCACGGCATCTTCTCTATGTAAATGCTTCTGCTGGGGAAAGCAAAGGAAGATCCGTTCCTTTCTACTATCTCCATTATCTTGAGGTTAACATCCTGACGTATGGCAAGATACTCTTCCCAATCCGCCGTGTCGGTAAAGCAGTAAATAAAGATGTCCAGCGAACTTTCTCCGAAGTCCCTAAAGTAAACCATACAGAGCTGGTCTTTTGCTATCCTCGGATGGCTCTTTAGCATCTCCCTTATTTCTTCTACGATCTTCTCTACCTTTTCCCTCGGTGTGTCGTAAGTTATCCCGATGATCATCTTTATACGCCTTACCCCTCTTCTTGAAAAGTTTTCCAGGGGTTGGGTTGCTATGATCTGGTTGGGAACTACGACGAGACTCTTTTCAAAGGTCCTTATCTTGGTAGTTCTCAGACCTATGTCCTCCACTATACCTTCCACATCACCTACCTTTACCCAATCTCCCACCTTCATGGACTTGTCCGCGAGGATAGTGAGACCCCCGAAAAGGTTTGAAACAGTGTCTTTAGCGGCAAGGGCAAAAGCCAAACCTCCCAAACCTAAGGAAGCTATCAGTGCACTTACGTTTATCCCCCACTCCTGAAGGAATGCAACCGTTCCCACTACGATCACAAAAGCCTTCCCGAGCTTTATGAAAAATCCTCCTATCTCTTTGGCAAACTCTTTCCCAAAACGCTCCGAAAAGGCATAAATGTTAGGTTCAAGGGCTAAAACCAAGTTGTAGGCGGTCCAAGAAACCGCTAAGATGACAAAGCTCTTTAAAACCTTAAAGACTATCTGGTTTTCGAGTCCCAAAATCAGAAGGGCTAAAGAAAGTCCGCCTACTACGACCAAAAAACTTAAAGGTTTCGCTACAACTTCGAGAATAACGTCATCTAAAGTGGTCTCGGTTCTTGCTACCAAGCGCCTTAAGGCTCTGACTACCACCGTGATCAGGAGCTTCCTTATGGCCAAGGAGAGGAGAAAAAGGAGCAGTGCAAAGGCTATCCTGTAGAGGGGAACACCTAAGATGTTTTCAAGGAGCGCTCTTAAGTTCTCTACAGCCTCTGTAAGGCCTTCCATATCTTATCTCTCCACTCCCCTGCCTCTTTCAGGATCTTTTCTTCGTCGAGGGTCTTTACCTCACGCTTTTCCATCAAAACCTTTCCCTTGCACACTACCGTATCTATATCGGAGGATTTTGCGCTGTATACGAGTTGAGCTACCGGATCATACATGGGTTGAAGGTGTGGTTTGTCAAAGTCAACGAGGATAAAGTCCGCCTCAAAACCCTCTTCTACCCTGCCCCCTTTTATTCCCACCGCTTTGAAGCCTTCCTCCGTTGCTATCTTTAGAGCGGTTCTCGCATCTATAGCTTTAGCATCTAACGTGTTTCCCTTGTGGAGTTTGGTCATAGTGGAGGTCTCTTCTAACATATCCAGGTTATCATTAGAGGCGGGTCCGTCAGTTCCCAAGCAAACCTTTACTCCTTCCTTTATATACCTCGGGATCGGTGCTATACCGGAGGCGAGCTTTAGGTTGCTTTCAGGACAGTGAACTACCACCGCGGAGGTCTCCCTCAAGATTTGCGTTTCCTCTTCATCAACCCAAACCATGTGAGCACACAGGGTCTTTTCACTCAATAGTCCCAAGTCGTTCAAATGTTTCACAGGCGTTTTCCCGTATTCTTCCTTGATTTTCTCAACCTCGCCTTTTGTTTCCGCAACGTGGATGTGGATGTATGCACCCGTTTCCTCGGAAAGATCTAAGACTTTTCTAAGTGTTTCGGGAGAGCACGTGTAGGGTGCGTGCGGACAAAGAACTACAAAAACCTTATCGTTTCCCTTGAAGTTTTCAAGCAGGCTTTTAGCCCTTTCTATGTAGCCGTCGGGTCCGCTTGCTACCTTAGTGGGAAAGTCAAGGATCCCCACTCCAAGTCCTGCCCTGACTCCGGATTCGATGGCAACCTCACCCACTTCCTCCTCGTAGAAATACATATCCATAAAGAGGGTGGTTCCTGACTTTATCATCTCGAGAATGCCCAGCTTCGCTCCTGCCCTAACGAATTCGGGGGAGACAAACTCCCCTTCCAAGGGCCATATGACCTTTTGGAGCCAATCCATCAAGGGAAGATCCGCACCGAGACTCCTTAGCAGGCTCATGGAGACGTGAGTGTGCATGTTGGCAAAGGAAGGAAACACCACCTTTCCCTTTGCGAAGATAACCTCTTTCGCCTGAAGGTCCAACTTCTCAGCGATTTTATAAATTCTCCCCTCCTTTACCGCAATATCTACGGTCTTTTGCAGGTAAGGGTGAAAAGCTTCCTTTACTAAAAGGTCTACTTCTTCCATCAGGAAACCTCCCAGTTGTCTACGAGGCGCGTGTTCCCCACCCACAGGGCGACGAGGATTCTATCCCCTTTTTCTACTTCGATCTTGGGATTCAGATCCTTATCGGTGAAAGCTATGTAGTCAATCTTCCTAACGAGGGGAAAGCTCCTTATGAACTCTTCCATTTTTTGTCTCAGCGTTTTTGCGTCCTTTATACCTTTGTTTATTAGTTCTTGAGCAAGGAGAAAACTCTTGTAAATAGACAGAGCGGATTTTCTCTCTTCCTCCGAGAGATACACGTTTCTCGAACTGCAAGCGAGACCATCTGGCTCTCGAACCGTCTTTACTGGAACCACTTCCACCGGGAGAAGAAGGTCCTTTACCATCCTCTCTACTATCTTAAGCTGTTGGTAGTCCTTTTCACCCATGTAAAGCCTGTCGGGGGATACCACGTTTATGAGTTTTAAAACTATAGTTGTAACTCCCTTGAAGTGACCCGGTCTGAACTTGCCCTCTAAAACTTCGCTCAGACCTTTTACGTAAACTTCCGTGGAAAAGCCCAAGGGATACATCTCCTCGTCAGTGGGAGCAAAAACCACGTCTACCCCGAGATCTTCACATATGGCCATATCCCTTTGAAGGTCTCTGGGATACCTCTGGTAGTCCTCATTCGGTCCGAACTGAGTGGGGTTTACGTAAATGCTTACCACGGTTATGTCGTTTTGAAGGAGGGATTCCCTTATCAGAGCTTTATGGCCTTCGTGAAGGTATCCCATCGTGGGCACCAGGCCCACACTGACAGGTTTATCCCTGTCACACTTTAACCCCTTTAAGTGGTTTCTAAGTTCTTTGACCTTTCTAAACAGTAGTGGCACCGCTGACCTTCCGATAGCAAAGAAATTGAGTGTGATATGATTATATAAGAATTTCCTAAAATGGAGGTGAGTGTAATGAAGAAACTGCTTCTGGGTGTGGTTCTGCTCGGAGGTGTATCCCTCGCAGCGGACGGAGCTGCCATATTCAAGTCCAAGGGATGTGCATCCTGCCACCAGCCTGCGGTAGATACGGTAGGGCCTTCTCTTAAGAAGATAGCTAAGGCTTACGAAGGTAAAAAAGACCAGCTTGTAAAGTTCCTTAAAGGTCAAGCTCCCGCAATCGTGGATCCCGCCAAGTTCCCTATAATGAAGGCTCAGCTAAATACCATCAAAGGTCTATCTGACAAAGAACTTGAAGCCCTCGCTGACTTTATGCTTTCTCACAAGTAAAAATTAATGGGGCCCCAAGGGGGCCCTTTTTAAAGGTTCCTTATCGCCTCTTTTAGGGTATCTATAACGTAGTTCATATCATCCTCTTTTATCACAAGGGGCATCATCAAAACCATAACGTCTCCCAAGGGTCTCATAAACACCCCTTTCTCCCAGCATTTTCTGGCAACCTTAAAGCCCGTTCTTTCACCGTAAGGGAAAGGCTCTCCCGTTTCTTTATCCTTTACCAGCTCTATACCTGCCATAAAACCCAGCTGACGCACGTCCCCTACGTGATCCAGATCCCAGAACTCTTTGAGTCTTTCTGAAAGCAACTTTATCTTCGGCTTTAATTTCTCAAGGGTCCTTTCCTCTTCAAAGATCTCCAAGTTTGCCAAAGCGACGTTGCAGGCTATGTTGTTTCCCGTGTAAGTGTGGCCGTGGTAGAAGTGTTTGGCTTCTCCGAATTCACCCAAGAAAGCCTCAAAGACCTCATCGGTAGTCATTGTCACCGCAAGGGGAAGATAACCTCCGGTTATCCCTTTACCTAAGCACATAAAGTCGGGACTCACCCCTTCTTGCTCGCAATAGAACATGGTTCCCGTTCTTCCGAAACCCGTAGCCACCTCATCAACTATCATCAAAACCCCGTACTTCTTTGTGAGATCTCTTACCCCTCTCAAAAAGCCCTTAGGATAGGGTAGCATCCCCGCTGCAGCTTGAATACCGCTTTCTAAAACGACCGCAACCACGTCCCTTCTTGCTCGTAAAAGCTCTTCAAGTTTTGAAAGAAGATCCTCCCTGCAGGTGTCGGAAAGCCCTCCGTGGACTTCTTTACAGTAAAGATACGGGGAGGGTAGCTTTATGGTTTCGAAAAGTAGATCCTTGTAGGTTCCATGAAATAGATCGATCCCTCCGACGCTGACCGCACCTATGGTGTCCCCGTGGTAAGCTTCTGAAAGGGTGATAAAAACCCTTCTGTCTTCCCCTTTGTTCTTCCAGTAGTGATAGGCCATCTTGATGGCTATCTCGACCGCTTCCGCACCGTCCTCAGAATAAAAGACTTTCGTCAACCCTTTGGGTGAGATCTCTACGAGTTTTTTTGCCAAAAGAATAGCGGGAACGTTTGAGCTTCCTAAGGTAGTGGTGTGGGCGACCTTCTTAAGTTGATCTATAACCGCTTGATTTAGCTTGGGATGATTGTGACCGTGGACGTTGCACCAAAGGGAAGATATAGCGTCTATGTATTTCCTTCCGTAGACATCATAAAGGTATACCCCTTCACCCCTTTCGAAGATTATGTTCTCTTCCTCCCTGTAGACCTTCATTTGGGTGAAGGGATGCCAAAAATATTCCTTGTCCCACTTTTCTAAGATCTTCGGATCCACCTTCATCACAGCACCTTAATGTAGCCAAAGCCGTTAGTTTGAAGTCTGCCTATAGAACCTACCCCCGAGGGGACGATCTTTACAAATTCAAAGAAGTTTTCATACTTGAGCTTTAGCGATCTTATGGTTATGTCACAGATGAAGTATTCCACCTCGAACTGAGCCAGGTAGGATAGCCTTTCGTAAGCTCTCTTTACGTCTATCTTTTCTTTTTCCCAACGGGTTCCCTTGTGGTCCTTCATAAAGAACTTTACACCAACCCCGTTTGCAACTATCACGATCTTGATCCTGAAGGGATCAAAATCGTAAGCGGAAAGGTGGTTTCTTATGTTGGTGAGCATTGCGTGAAAACGATTCTCTTGGGGAAAATCACAGTGGTAGACTACCGCATCGTCGGTTTCCTTTTGGGGAAGGTCGTCCAAGCCGAGTTTTGGGAGTTCTACTTTCTTTTCTTTTGCGTGGGCTACCCCTCCCATGCAAACCAAAGATGTTCCCGCAACAGCCACACCCAGCTTAAGAAAGTCCCTTCTGTTCATAGCTGACCCCTCCTTCGTAGAAGTTAAGAACATTCTACACACGCCTCAAGTTTTTTCTGTAAGGAAAACATTTAGTGAAATCTTGTCAAATTTTTTATAAGAACCGATATTAATGATAGGAGGTTCGGCCATGGAGTTCACCCACAGTGAAGCTCGAAAACTCTTCGAGGAAGCCTACGCCCATCACATGGCTGGAAACATAGATGAGGCAATAAAGCTCTATAAAAAGTCTATAGAGCTCGAACCTACCGCCCAAGCTTATACCTTTTTAGGATGGGCCTACAGCATGAAAAGAGATTTTGAGAAAGCAATAGAATATTGCAAAAAAGCTATAGAACTTGATCCCGACTACGGAAATCCCTACAACGACATAGGGGCATACCTCATAGAGATGGGCAGGTTCGAGGAAGCTATACCCTGGCTCAAGCGGGCGATCACCGCAAAAAATTACGAGCCACGCCACTTTCCCCATATGAACTTGGCAAGGGCCTACATGATGATGGGGAAACTCTACGACGCTTTAGAAGAAATAAACAACGCCTTGAGGATAGAACCTAACTACAAACCCGCACACGTTATAAAGCATCAGATACTTGCTATGCTAAACTGAAAAACTATGGATTACAAAGACACCTTGAACCTGCCCAAGACTGACTTTCCTATGAAGGCTAACCTCCCCGAGAGGGAGCCCAAGATCCTTGAAAAGTGGCGGGATCTATACACCAAGATAAGAAAGGCAAGAAAAGGAAAACCCATCTTTATTCTTCACGACGGTCCTCCCTACGCCAACGGCAACATCCACATAGGCCACGCTCTTAACAAGATCCTCAAGGACATCATTAACAAATACCACCTTCTTACGGGAAAAGACATCCTATACATTCCGGGTTGGGATTGCCACGGCCTTCCGATAGAGAGACAGGTAGAAAAGGAACTCAGAGAACAAGGAAAGCGCAAGGAAGATCTGTCCAAAGCGGAGTTTAGGAAGCTCTGCAGGGACTACGCAAGCAGGTTTGTAGAGATACAAAAGAGGGACTTTATAAGACTCGGCGTCTTAGGAGACTGGGAGAATCCCTACATTACAATGGACCCTTCCTACGAGGCCATTCAGGTCAGGGAGCTCGGTAGATTTTTTGAAAAAGGACTTGCTTACAGGAGCAAAAAACCCGTCTACTGGTGTATATACGACACTACCGCGGAAGCGGAGGCGGAGGTTGAATACATAGAAAGGGAAGATCCGAGCATATACGTGAAGTTCCCCTTGGAGGGTGAAGAGAATACATTCCTTGTAATTTGGACCACCACACCTTGGACTCTCCCTGCCAACTTAGGTGTGATGGTGGGAGAAGACTACAGCTACGCTTTCTTAAAGACCTCTCAGGGGACTCTCGTAGTTGCGGAGGATCTACTTGAAAATTTCAAGTCCCAAACCGGATTGGACGGGGAGGTAGTAAAGAAGGTAAAGGGTAAGGATCTGATAGGCCTCCGATACAAGCATCCCTTTGTGGAAAAGAGTGATCTGGAAGGTTTCCTGTCTGAGGAAACCCTTGAGAATATGTGGAGGGTATACCCCTCGGAGTTCGTGGATCTTTCTACGGGAACGGGCTTGGTTCACATGGCGCCCGGACACGGTCAAGAAGACTACACGGTGGGCTTAAGATACAAACTGGAACCTTACGCTCCCGTAGACGACAAGGGCAGGTTCATAGAACCCGCACCGGGTTTTATAAAGGGCAAAAGGGTCTTTGAAGCGAACGATCTGATAATAGAAACTTTAAAAGAAAGAGGCTATCTGGTTCACGCTTCTAAGATAAGGCACTCCTATCCACACTGCTGGCGTTGTAAGAACCCCGTAATATTTAGGGCCACCCACCAGTGGTTCATAAGTATGGAAGGAAAGGTAAATTCGAAAACCTTAAGGCAGAAAGCTCTCGAAGAGATAGAAAACACCCGCTGGATACCCGCCTACGGCAAGAACAGGATAAAGAGTATGGTAGAAAACAGACCCGACTGGTGTATATCTCGCCAGCGCTTCTGGGGGGTCCCCATAACAGTTTTCTACTGTAAAAATTGCGGTCATGTAGTGGCGGATAAAGAGATCTTCGAAAGGGTGGCAAAGCTCGTGGAAGAAAACCCCAGCGGGACCGATGTGTGGTTTTTAAAGGAAGCCAAAGAGTTGCTCCCAAGAGATTACAAATGTCCCAGCTGTGGTGGAAAAGATTTTGAAAAGGAAGAGGATGTTTTAGACGTGTGGTTCGATTCTGGCTGTTCTCACGCCGCGGTTATAAGACCCCTCGGCTTTAACAAGGCGGACCTATACCTCGAAGGTTCAGACCAGCACAGGGGATGGTTCCAAGCTTCCCTCCTTGAATCGGTGGGTTCATACGGTGAGGCTCCTTACAGATCGGTTCTTACTCACGGCTTTACCGTTGATGAAAAAGGCAGGAAGATGTCCAAGTCCTTGGGAAACGTGGTTTCTCCCCAAGAGATCGTAGAAAAACTCGGAGCGGATATACTCAGACTC